>JAAFHN010000014.1 GCA_013298415.1 Comamonadaceae bacterium | reverse complement strand
CGAGCAGCGCGGCGTAAATCCCCACCCGAAACACGCGCGTGAACACCGCCGTGATCTGGCTCATCACGCCCAGGCTGAGCGATGCAATCGCATCTGTCAACCCAAAGAGCCGCAAGCCCCGCCTGCACGCCCACCACCATTCCAACGCGATCAACGCGAAGAAAACCGGAGAAGCAAAAACAATGACCTTGCCCATGGGTGTAGGGTACTTGGTCGGTGAGGGGTCCAAGAGCCCTTTTGAACGCAAAGTTCGCTGAATGAACGCGAAAGACGCAGAGTCAATCCAAACAGCCGGGTACTTTGTTTTTCGTAGCAAAGAACCAAGTAACTACCTGGACGGTGCTTAGAAATTCCAAAATATTTCTGCCAAGCTACTTCCGGGTTTGATTCTGCGCCCTTGGCTGTTTAACTTTCGCGAACTCTGCGTTCAAACTTCCCCTACGCACCCAGCCGCCTACAAATCTCCACGCTCGCATCGGCTTGGTTCATGGTGTAGAAATGAAAACCGGGCACGCCTGCGCAGCGGAGTTGGTCGCAGAGATCGGTGACGACATCTAAACCGAAGGACTTGATGCTGGCGGTGTCGTCTCCGAAGCTTTCCAAGCGCAGGCGAATCCAGCGGGGGATTTCTGCGCCGCACTTGTCCGCGAAGCGCAAAAGGCCGCTGGAGTTCGTGATCGGCATGATGCCCGCGATGATGGGGATGTGAACGCCGAGCGCATCTGCATCGTCCACAAAGCGAAAGTAGGCATCGCTGTTGAAAAACATTTGTGTGATGGCCGTGTTCGCACCCGCCTTCACTTTGTGGGCAAAGGCTTGCAAATCGGCAGGTGGCGATTTGGCCAGCGGGTGGATCTCGGGGTAACCGGCCACGTGCAGACCAAAGTGCTCGCCTGTCTCGGCGCGGATGAACTCGACCAGCTCGGATGCGTAGCGAAAATCGCCCACACCGCCGCCGTAGCCGCTGGGCAAATCGCCGCCCAAAGCCACGATGTCTTTGCAGCCGAGCGCTTTCAATTGCGCCAAGTGGCCGCGCACCCGCTCACGGGTTGCGCCCACGCAGGAGTAGTGCGCGGCAGCGCGCACGCCCTCGCCCAAAATTTCCGAGACGACCGCGAAGCTGCCGTCTTGGGTGGAGCCGCCTGCGCCGTAAGTGACTGAGCAAAACTCGGGTTTGAGCGCGTACAACTGAGCACGCGCTGCCCTGAGCTTCACCAAGCCCTCAGGCGTTTTGGGCGGAAAAAATTCAAAGCTGATCGGTGGCAGTGCAGATTCGCTGCGCCCAGATCGGCTGGATTCGGCATCGTTTGCCATGGCTTCACTCCTCAGCGCGCGTTCTCCAACCGTTTGCGCGCGGTTTTACATGCTCCAGAGGCATTCTTGATGAGATATCCATCCTCTGTCCAGGTATTTATTGCATTCATTGCTACATTTTATATAGCAAATGAAGCGGCGACGGTCCACAACCTTCGATGGGCCGCCGCCAAACCGGCTTTGCCGGTGCGCCGGCGGCATGCTTCGGCAGGGAAGGCGCCGCTGGACGACTCGAAGGCTTAGTAACGGTACGTCGCGGCCTTGTACGGGCCGTTGACGCTCACGCCGATGTAGTCGGCCTGCTCTTTGCTCAGCTCGGTCAGCATCGCGCCAACCTTCTTGAGATGCAAGCGGGCGACTTTCTCGTCTAAATGCTTGGGCAACACATACACCTGGCCGCTCTTGTAATCCTTGGGCTTGGTGAAGAGTTCAATCTGCGCAATGGTTTGGTTGGCAAAGCTTGAGCTCATCACAAAGCTCGGGTGGCCCGTGCCGCAGCCCAGGTTCACCAAGCGGCCCTTGGCCAACATGATGATGCGCTTTTCGGGCACTGTGGTTTTGCCCACTTTGCGCGCTGGAAAGATCACGTGGTCGACTTGCGGCTTGATCTCTTCCCACTGGTATTTTTCAATCGACGCGACATCGATTTCGTTGTCGAAGTGGCCGATGTTGCACACGATGGCTTGGTCTTTCATGGCCAGCATGTGGTCGTGCGTGATCACGTTTTTGTTGCCCGTTGCGCTCACAAAAATGTCAGCCTTGTCGGCGGCGTACGCCATGGTCACCACTTTGTAGCCTTCCATCGCTGCTTGCAGGGCGTTGATGGGGTCGATCTCGGTCACCCACACTTGGGCGCTCAATGCGCGCAGGGCTTGCGCGCTGCCTTTGCCCACGTCGCCATACCCGGCCACCACGGCCACTTTGCCGGCGATCATCACGTCGGTTGCGCGTTTGATCGCATCCACCAAGCTCTCGCGGCAGCCGTAGAGGTTGTCAAACTTGCTCTTGGTCACGCTGTCGTTCACGTTGATCGCGCGCAGGGCGAGCGTGCCCTTGGCAGACATTTCGTTCAAACGCAGCACGCCAGTGGTGGTTTCTTCCGTCACGCCGATGATGTGCTTCAAGCGGCGGCTGTACCAGGTCGCGTCTTCTTTCAGCTTGGCTTTGATGGCGGCAAAAAGGCACTTTTCTTCTTCGCTGCCGGGCTTGCCCAGCACCTTGATGTCTTTCTCAGCCTTAGTGCCGAGATGCATCAGAAGGGTTGCATCGCCGCCGTCGTCCAGGATCATGTTCGGGCCTTCGGTTTTGGAGCCTTTGGGGCCAAATTCGAAGATGCGGTGGGTGTAGTCCCAATAGTCGGCGAGCGACTCGCCCTTGTACGCAAACACGGGCGTGCCCTTGGCAACGAGTGCGGCAGCAGCGTGGTCTTGCGTAGAGAAGATGTTGCAAGAAGCCCAGCGCACATCGGCGCCCAGGGCTTGCAGCGTTTCCACCAGCACGGCGGTTTGAATCGTCATGTGCAGGCTGCCCGTGATGCGCGCGCCTTTGAGCGGCTGCGCTTTGGCGAACTCTTCACGGATAGCCATCAGGCCGGGCATTTCGGTCTCAGCGATTTTGATTTCTTTGCGGCCCCACTCGGCCAAGCCGATGTCGGCGATGGCGTGGTCAGTCAGTTTGGCAAGATCTACCTTGGTCAGGTTCAGACGGGCGTTCATGGTTTCGTATCCAGTGAAAGATAAAAAAACCACTGACGGCAGAGGGCTTGAAGGGCTTCTTCAAAACCGCTCACACACTTACAGTGGGTGAGCGTGGTTGCTGTGTGCGACTGGTTTTGCAACCCGCCGTTGACCCAAGCCTCACGCCCGCTGCCGACTTATTGAGAAGCCGGTGGGCGCTGCAACGCTCCTTGGATCTACCCATTTTAATCGAACTGAAAGCCCCTTTGCTCGCCTTGGCAAGCTTTGCCATGCGCCCGGTAAAATGCAATCTATGACGACTGTGACGATGAACATCTCGATGCCCGAGACATTGCGCGACCATGTGGAAGCGCAGGTGAAGGCGCGCGGGTACACGTCTGCCAGCGAATACGTGCGCGAGTTGGTGCGGCGTGATGACGAGCGCCGCGCCGAAGACAGGCTGCGGGCCAAGATTCAAGACGGCATTGACTCCGGCCCCGGACGTGACTGGAATGAAATCAGAGCAGACTTTCTGACCCGCAGCCGACGCGCAGCGAAAACACCCGTGTAGCGCCTCGCAGCTCCATGAAGGCCCTCCGCATCAGCGCGGCAGCTGATGAAGATTTGATCGACAGATTCGACTACTACCTTGAAGCCGGAGGGTTGGGGCTCGCGGATGAATTTGAGCAACGTGCGGACGGAGCCCTTACGCACATCCGGCGCTTTCCAGCCACAGGCTCGTTGAGGTACGACGACCTCAGCATCGTCATCGCGCTCAGCCCAAGTGGCAGCCACCGCCGCGACCGCCAGCTGAGGCCCAAGCTGCGGAGTTGGGCACTCAACCAGTTTCCACCGACCGTTTTTTACCTCGAGCATGCCGACCACATCCAAGTGGTTCGCTTGCTGCACCAAGCCTCCGACATTCCTGCACACCTACAACCGTGACCGACTCCCCCTTCAAAACAGAGACCCAACGCCGCCGCACCTTTGCGATCATTTCGCATCCGGACGCGGGCAAAACCACGCTCACTGAAAAGCTGCTCCTCTTCTCAGGCGCCATCCAAATCGCAGGCAGCGTGAAAGCCCGCAAAGCCAGTCGACACGCCACAAGCGACTGGATGGAGATTGAAAAGCAGCGCGGCATCTCAGTTGCATCGAGCGTGATGCAAATGAGCTACCGCGAGCATGTGGTGAACCTCCTGGACACGCCTGGCCACAAAGACTTCTCTGAAGACACCTACCGCGTGCTCACTGCGGTGGACTCAGCGCTCATGGTGATCGACGCGGCCAACGGTGTGGAAAGCCAAACCCGCAGGCTGATTGAGGTCTGCCGCCAACGCGATACGCCCATCATCACCTTCATCAACAAGATGGACCGCGAAGTGCGTGAGCCGCTTGAGCTGCTGGACGAGGTGGAGCGCGAGCTGGGCATGCCGTGTGTGCCGATGACTTGGCCTGTAGGCGCAGGCAAAAGCTTTGGCGGCATCATGAATTTGCGCACCAAGAAGATGACGGTGTTTGAATCCGGCACCGAGCGCCGCCCGGAAGAGTTTGAAGGCATTCCGCTTGACGATGCCACCACGCTCAAAGCCCGCTTTGCCAGCGAGTACCAAGCGGCAATGGACAGCATGGAGCTGGCCGTGGGTGCGTCGCCCGAGTGGGACCACGAAGCCTTTTTGGCAGGCAAGCAAACGCCCGTATTTTTCGGCTCAGGCGTGAACAATTTCGGCGTGATGGAGGTGCTGGACGCACTGGTGGACCTCGCGCCCAGCCCGCGCTCACGCAAAAGCACCGTGAGCGTGAACCGCGCGCCGGTGGAGCGCGATGTGCAGCCTGAAGACAAGGCCTTTTCGGGCGTGGTGTTCAAGGTGCAAGCCAACATGGATGCCAACCACCGCGACCGCATCGCCTTTGTGCGCATGGCCTCGGGCAAGTACACGCCGGGCATGAAGCTTAAAGTACAGCGCACCGCCAAAGAGTTGCGCCCCACCAGCGTGGTCACCTTCATGAGCCAGCGGCGCGAAGCGGTGGACGAAGCCTATGCGGGCGACATCATCGGATTCACCACGCACGGCGGCGTGCAATTGGGCGACACGATTACCGATGGCAGCGTGGCCCTGCAGTACACGGGCTTGCCTTTTTTCGCGCCTGAAATGTTCATGACGGTGGTGCTCAAAAACCCTTTGCGCACCAAGCAGCTTCAGCAGGGCTTGCAGCAGCTGGGCGAAGAAGGCGCGATCCAGGTCTTCAAGCCCGAGATGGGCGGCAACATGCTCTTGGGCGCGATTGGGCAATTGCAGTTTGAAGTGGTGCAGCACCGCTTGAAAGCCGAGTACGACTGCGAAGTGAAACTGGAAGGCTGTAGCTACTCAGGCGCGAGATGGATCACGGCTGAAAAGCCGTCTGAGCTGAGCGCGTTTTGCGATGCCTACCCCCAACGCTTAGCCAGAGATGCGGCGAATGCGCTCGCGTACCTCACCACCACGCCGTATGACATTCGCTTGGCGCTGGAGCGATTTCCCAACATCAAATTCCACATGCTGCGCGAGCACGCGGGCTTGGAATTGCAGGGCGCTTGAAGGCTGGACATGAAGCCTTGGTCAGAGGTCTCGCCCGCTGAACTCGCTGCCGTGCGCGGCGTGTTCACCGACATTGACGACACCTTAACGACCGAGGGCGCGATCACGGCGGATGCGCTTCAAGCCCTGCACGACTTGCACGCTGCGGGCATTCCCACGATCCCGATCACCGGCCGCCCCATCGGCTGGGCCGAGCCTTTTGCCCGCGCATGGCCCGTACCCGCCATCGTGGCTGAGAACGGGGCTGTGGCGTGGGTCAAAACGGCCTCTCCAACCAGAGTATCAAGTGAAATACCTCCTCTGTCCAATCATTTTGGGCATTTCTTGCTATCAAAAATATATCAGCAAGACGACGCCACCCGCAGCGCCAACTGCCAGCGCCTGCAAACCTGCTTGGCTGACATTGAGGCAAACATCCCAGGCGCAAACCGCGCCACCGACAGCGCAGGCCGCGAGACCGACATCGCCGTCGACCACAGCGAGTTCACGCATCTGAGCGAGCCGCAAATCCAAGCGGTTGCGCAACGCATGCGCGATCACGGCTTGAACGCCACCGTGAGCAGCATCCACATCAACGGCTGGATCGGCAAGCACAACAAACTCAGCGGCGCAAGATGGATCCTGCGCCAGCTCTTCGGCCGCGACTTAGATGCGGAGCTGCACCAATGGCTCTACATCGGCGACAGCACCAACGACCAGGTGATGTTTGAGGCCCTGCCGCTCACGATTGGTGTGGCGAATATCGCGAGGTTTGTGCCGCAGTTGGTTCATCGGCCCAACTACGTCACCCAGCGGGAGCGGGGGGCGGGTTTCGCACAAGCCGCGTCTAGCCTCATGCTAGATCGGCAAGTCTGAGTATTTGCATCGAGCCATCAGCATGAAGACCTACGACCTCAGAGACGATGAAGGCAGGTTGGTGGGGTTCGAGATTTCAAACACGCTACTGACCCGAGGACAAGCCTGCCGAGTCGCGCAATCCATCCCCGGGGCTGTGCTCACGCTTCGGAGCAAACTCTTTCGCGACCAAGATGTTTTTTGCAGATTCACTGTGTCGGGCGAAGCGTTTGAAATTGAAGAGCCGTTCGGCGACAACAGCCGGTACCACGTCTGCGGAGAAAAGCTGGCTCGGTCTGAAGCATTACTTGTTGTTCGGCAGGCGTTTGGAGATCATCCAAATTGGAAAACGCCTTCGATGATTCCATTGGCTGCTGTAATTTGCTTCTTCACATGGCAAGGCATCACATCATGGACTGAGTTTTTGGCCCAAGACCGATGCTTGGATGCGGGCGGTCGATGGAACTCAGGTACGCGCGGGTGCTCCGCTACACCCGGGCCGCAGCCGGCTGACCACAAGTAGTCTGCCGGTCGCTCGTCAATACGGCACCCGAATTCCCGGCATCGCCGCTGGAAAGTCTTTGGTATTCCGCGTCACCAGCGTCCAGCCATGCTCGCGGGCGGCGGCGAGGATCATGGCATCGGGCAGCTTCAGGCGCAGGGTGCGCCGCAAGTGCAAGCTGAGCTTCAGACAAGCATCGCCCAGCTCCAGCCGCGTGAAGTCGCGGTCAATCGCATCCATCGTGGCGGCCTCCAGGCCCGGGGGCGATTTCACTTGGCACTCCACCCAGGTGATCGGGCTGATGTAGACCGTGTCGTACGCAGCGTATTCGCGCAGCGCGTCAGGCAGGCCGTTCAAGTAGTCGATGACGATGTTGGAATCAAAAACGCAGAACATTTGGCGCGCTCAGACCTAGAAATCGCAGTTGAACGCGCACGAGTGGGCCCGCATCGGGCCGATCCAGCAAGGCGCGAGGACGCAGCGCACCCTTGTGCGCAAGAAGGAGTAACGCGGCTGGGCGGCTCCAGGCGGGCTCAATCGGGTGCGTAGCGCTCCCACCATTTGGGTGACTCGGACAGACGAAGAAATCTTCATGAAATCAAGACCTTATCGACCAACCAAGCGGTCGACTGCGGTTTCTAGGTTACTCAGGCCACTCATCGCGCAGCTCGCGCTGCAAGGCCAAGCCGTCTCGCGCCGGTGGGATTGCGGTCTCGCTTGGATTCCAAACGCCAAAACCCGCGCCTTTCGGCTGCGCAAGCCGTTTGAGCATCTGGTCCACCGCGCGGCGCACGGCCTCGGCGCGGCTGATGTTTTGCGCGCCCGCCCACGCATCGAGTTGCACGAGGCTGGGTTCTGGGAGATCGATGATCGTGCGCATGATGGCACCTTGATGAATGATGACACATAATGATAACGCTCTTAGCATCAAGTCTCTCATGACCCCCTTCGCCACCCTCCCCCTGCCCAAATCCCCCACCGTTACCGCGCCCGATGGTTCTGACGTGCGGGTGCTCTTGGCGCTGGCGGGTGGCAGCATGGCGCACTTCTCACTTGATCCGGGCAAATGCTCCGCTGCCGTGCGACACAAAACGGTGGAAGAGCTTTGGTACGTGCTGGCCGGCCAGGCGAAGATGTGGCGCAGCGCCGAGGGCCGAGAAGAAGTCGTGGATTTGCTGCCAGGCACCAGCCTTTCGATTCCGGTCGGCACGAGTTTTCAATTCCGCACCGTGGGCGATGCCACGTTTGAAGCCATCGGCGTGACGATGCCGCCCTGGCCGGGGCATGATGAGGCGGAGTTGGTGCCGGGCCATTGGCCCGCGAGCTTGGTCAAGCCTGCGTGATGCCGCCATGAAGCTGCGCCCAGGCACTGCCGAAGACATTGAAGCGCTGAATCGCATCGCGTTCACGGCCAAAGCGCATTGGGGCTACTCGGCTGAGCAAATGCAGGCATGGCGCGAAGACTTGCGCATCGACCCGAGACTCCTGCCCGTGCAGCCGATGTGCGTGGCCGAACGAGACGGCGAAGCGGTGGCTTTCGCTCAGCTCGCAACCGATGCAGCAGGTACGACCGACTCAACTGACGCGATCAACGCGAGGCCCTGGGCACTGGTGGCCCTTTGGGTGCAGCCCGCGCACATGGGCAAGGGCTTAGGCAAATCCTTGCTTGCTTGGGCAGCCCGATACGCCGCCGAGCGCGGGCAAGCCGAGCTTGCCATCGACTCAGAGCCGAATGCCGAAGCCTTCTACTTGTCCTGCAGCGCGCAGCGAGTCGGCTCGGTGGCGGCACCGATTGAAGGCCAGCCCCAGCGCTTTCGCCCGCAACTCAGGCTGCCCACTGGCCCACACCCTCAACGCACATGATCATCCTCCACACCGCCCGCCTGCGCCTAGAGCCCATCACCACGCAGCACCTCGACGGCCTGCACGAGATGGATCGCTTGCCCGAAGTGATGCGCTACATCAGCGGCGAGCCCGCGAGCCTTGAGCAGACGAAGGCTTGGGTGGCGCGCGTGCAGCGCTGCTGGGCGGCTTGGGGCACGAGCTGGTGGGCCTTCATCGATCCCGCATCGGGCCGCGTGGCAGGCGCAGGTTGCATCCAACATGGCCGCACCACGCCCAACTTGCCGGATGACCTGCAAACCCTGCGCACCAACCCGCTTGAAATCGGCTGGCGCTTGCACCCCGATTTTTGGGGCAAAGGCTTGGCCACCGAAGCCGCGCTGCGCATGGCCGCATTCGCCTTTGACGATCTTGCAGCCCCTGAGCTGATTGCCAACCGCGACCCTAACAACAAAGCATCCGAGCGCGTGATGCAGCGGCTCGGGATGCACTACCGCGGCATGGAGCCCTGGTACGGCGTGCCTTGCGCCACGCATGTGCTGAGCCGCAAAGCGTGGTTGCTCGGCGCAGGCGCGGCCAGCGCCAGCCAAATTACTCCCGCAAATTCAGGGTCTTGAGGTTCGGATCGGCGGCAATGTCTGCCGCTTTGAAGGGCAGATTCACCCAAGCGCCCGTGCTGTAGCGCTTGGTTTGGTCATCAAACTGCGGCGAAGCGGGATCGGTGGACTGCGAGTAGGTCAAGATGCCGCGCGCAACGGGGCCGCTGGCATCGAAACTCACCACTTGGATGTAGCTGCTGCCGCTCACGATGGGCGTGTAGCCCGCCGCGCTCAGACCGGCCGCTGGGGTCATTTTGTTGAAGGTGCCTTCAAACTCGTCGCCGCCGTCGATGGCAATTCGGCTGCCGTCTGCGGCCATGCTGAATTGCAGATCGCGCAGCCGAGCACTCAGCGGCGCATTGGCCTTTTGCAGGCGATCCACGGCATCTGCCAGGTTGCGCAGCGCAGCCGCTTTCACAGTGGCATTCGCCACGTTGAGCGTGCGCGGCGTGTTCACGGGATCGGCGGCGCTGAAGGGCACAGCCCACAGCTGCGCCGTGCTGCGAGTGGCGCGCCACCACTCCCGAAACACCGGCACGCCAACGGCATTGAAATCCATGCGTTTATTCCAGGCAGCGAGCGTGTCGCATGCGGGCTTCAAGTCGATGGTCAAGCCTGCCGTGGTGGTGGCCGTCGGCGTTTCGCGGCAAAGCGCCACCAGCGCATTGGCTGTGGCTTCCGACGCATAGCTGCGGCCTTGAAAAAACACCGTCTCCAAACTCGCCAGGCTCACTTTGTTGCCTGCCAAGCCATCGCTGCCGCTCAGGCGGTTTGCGATTTCGGTGAAGGCCATGCGCGTGCGCACCGATTGCTCTTTGGGCCCATCGCCCACGATGGCTTGCATATCGGCCTGCAACTGGGCGGGGTGGGCCATCCAGGCGCTCTCGTTGCTGTTGCCCGCATAGTCGTCTCGAAAGATGGCGGGCATCCCTGCCGGGGGCAAGATTCGCCTGCCGCTGGCGGCATCCAGATCCCAATCGCAGGCCGAGCGCGAGCCATCCAAGATGAAGGTGCGGCCTGCGCGCAGCGCCATGCCGGTGGGCGTGGTGATGCATTGCGCCATCTTGGCGTTGCTCACATTCGGCGTGACCGAAATGTCGGCATACATGGCTTTGCCTGCGCGGTCAGATGCAATCGTGTTCACCCACGGAATGCCGTTGTGGGCCAGCAATGCAGCGCGCATGTCTTCCACGGTTTTTGCCGTGTAGAGCGCCAGCCACTGGTCGATCATGCGAGAGTTGGCCGCATTGGCATCGCGCACCGCCCAGGCCCGCGATGCACTCCAGCTGAGGCCCGTTTGGCTGATCATCGGCCCGAAGGAAGACGACCACATCTCGCGGCTCACGCTCACGATGGAGCCATCGGCTTGCAGCGAAGGCACCGAAATCGTGCGCTTGGCCAGTGGCACGTCTTGCCCATCGATCACAGCCACGGTGCCATTGTTTTTGAGCGTGAGCTCAAAGAGCGTGAAGCGCCTGCCGGTGCTCACCGTGTGCGTCCAGGCCACATCATTGGTGAAGCCGATGTTCACCAGCGGAAAACCGCCCAGGGAAGCACCCATCACATTGAAGCGATTGGGCACTGTGAGGTGCATTTGGTAGAAGCGGTTGGTGGTGCTCCAGGGAAAGTGCGGGTTGCCCATCAGCACGCCTGAGCCGTTTTCTGTTGCGGCTTTGCCAAAGGCGTAGCCATTGCTGCCCAAATCGGGCTTGGCTTTTTCAAGCGCCGCAAAGTGCGCCTTCGCGGCACGGATTTGCGCAAACTGCGCGCGCTTGCTGGGGGTTGACATCGATGCCGTTACAGATGCCGTTGCAGTAGGCGCAGGCGGCTGCGCGGCCAGCATGCCTGCTGCGAACTGCGCGTAGCCGCTTTGCACGGCCTTTTCCTGCATCAGGCGGTACATGTCGGATTCCGTCATGGGCCGCACCCAAGCGCGGCTGCGACACGCTGCGGGCAAGCTCGCAGCAGGCGTATCCGACAGGTAGCGGTTGTAGCCCGCCGCATAGCCGCGCATCAGCGCCTTTGCGTCGGCTGACACGCCCGCATAGAGCACGGCCAGCTCAGCGTCGTCCATCAAAAAGCGATTCACGAAATCGCTTTGCAAATTGGTGGTGGTGCTGCCGGCGCGAACTGGCGTTGCGCCACCCAAGAAGAAGGCGCGATCACCTCGCACAGTAAGCAATTGATCGGCCATCAGGCACACGTTGTCTTGTGCGTAGGAGTAGCCCACACCGTAGGCCAAACTTTGCAAATTGCTGGCTGTGATGTGCGGTATGCCAAAGCTGGTGCGCTCGATCTTCACTTCGTATTGCGCTGAAGCCGGAGGCGGCGCGGCGGCTGGCGCTGACTCGCCCGAACCTCCGCCTCCACACGCGCTCAAGCCCGCAATGCCGATGCCGGCCACCATCATTCGAAAACTTTTGTCGTAAATCACAAAACCCTCTCAGCCAATCGCACCGACTTGGTGCGCAACCAGCAATCTAGCGCTTAGCGCTGGCATGCGGCTCGGTGTAAGTCCTATGAACAAACGGAAAGATCTAAGTGCGCAAGGTGTGACGCCATCGCATTCGCTTAGGAAGCTCTGCAGAACCCTTTGTGGATCAGTGCGGGCGCATTCGGGATGCGCAGCTAGGCGAAAAGTGAGTCAAATAGCACCGCTATTTGCGAGCTTTTCAACGAAGCTGTGCGCCCGATGGTGGCTCGCGAGGGCCGCAAGGGGGTTTTGCAGAGCTTCCCTTACGCAACCGTCTGCTGCGCATCGGCCGTTAGAGTTCGGGGCATCCACCACAGCGTCCCCTGCCATGACCAGCCTCTTTTCGCCCCTTACGCTTGCCAACGGCAGCACCCTCCCCAATCGCCTCGCCAAGGCCGCGATGGAAGAAAACATGGCAGACGCCGGGCAGTTTCCGGGCCGAGCACTGCGCGATCTCTACGCGCAGTGGGCGCAGGGTGGCGCGGGCCTCATCATCACCGGCAACGTGATGATCGATGGCCGCGCGCTCACCGGGCCTGGCGGCGTGGTGCTGGAAAAAGGCACGCCGCTGGATGCCTTCAAAGCCTGGGCCAAGGCCAGTCAATCTCACGGCGCGCAGGTGTGGATGCAGATCAATCACCCGGGCCGCCAAGTGTTTGCGCGCCAGGGCGGCAATGCCTGGGCACCGAGCGCGATTGCGCTCGATTTAGGCAAGCACAGCAAGCTGTTTGCCGCGCCGATTGAGATGAACGAGGCGCAGATTCAAGAAGTGATCACGCGCTTTGCCGACACGGCCTTCGCCGCGCAGCAAGCAGGCTTTGACGGCGTGGAGCTGCACGCCGCGCACGGCTACCTGATCTCGCAATTTCTCTCGCCCCGCAGCAATCAGCGCACCGACCAATGGGGCGGCTCCCTGGAAAACCGCGCGGCACTGCTGCTGCAAGTCGTGCAGCGGGTGCGTGAGTGCGTGGGCCCCAAGTTCGGCGTGGGCATCAAGCTGAATTCGGCCGACTTTCAGCGCGGCGGCTTCTCAGAAGACGATGCCGCCCAAGTGATCGAGTGGCTCAACCCGCTGGGCGTGGATTTGCTCGAACTCTCAGGCGGCAGCTACGAAGCGCCTGCCATGCAGGGCCGCACGGGAGACGGACGCACCCTTGCCCGCGAAGCCTACTTTTTGGAGTTCGCAACCAAGCTTGCCCAGCGCGCTCGCATGCCGGTGATGACGACCGGCGGCATTCGACGATTCGAGGTGGCTGAGCAAGTGGCCCAAAGCGGCATCGCCGTGGTGGGCATGGCCACCGCACTCGCGCTGCAACCCGATCTGCCCAAGCGCTGGCAAGCGGGCGAAACCGGTGCGCAGGCGCAGCCGCTGAGCTTGGCCTGGAAAGACAAAGCCATGAGCGGCCTTGCCGTGATGGCGCTGGTCAAGCGCCAGCTGCGCGCTTTGGGCTCGGGTGCTGCCGCAGCACCTTACTCGCCACCTTCTGCGGTGGCCACGCTGATTTGGGACCAAATTCGCACCCAGTTGCTCAATCGGCGCTACGCCAAGTTTTTGCGCTCAAGGCCCCTGCCTTAACGCTCAAGCACCCACTTCAAACGCGATCAAACACCGGCATCACCAGCTCGCGGATCAGGGCCGCAGATTTGGCGCCTTCCGCCCTTGAAATTTGCTGCGTGGTGATCGCCACAGTGAGCTCGAGGCTCGGCACCACATAGATGAATTGCCCGCCGTAGCCAGCCGCATAGAAAGCGCGCTGGTGCGTGATGGCCGTGGTCGCCGTCCACCACAAAAAGCCATAGCCCCAGAGCTGCGGGTTTGGGCCTCGAGCCGGGATGTCGGTGGCCACCTGGCGTTTGGTGGCCTCATCCAAGTAGGCTGAGGTGGCAAAGCGTTTGCCATCGGCCAAGCCACCTGAGCGCACCAGCTCACCCAAGCGGATCAAATCGGCCATCCGCAGGCGCATCGTGGCCGCGCCATCCACATCGCCTTGCGCATTGCGCGTCCAATCCCAGCCGCGAATGCCCAAGGGGTCAAAGAGCGTTTCTTTGGCAAAAGCGTGCAGCGGCTGGCCCACCGCGCGCTGCAAAACCATGGCGGCCAAATGCGCATCCATGTTGGCGTAGTAAAACTTGTCGCCAGGTGTGCCCAGGACCTTGCGCGTGAGGGCGTGGCGCAAAAAATGAGGGCCGTAAAACTGCTTCTGAAAATCTTGGTAGTCAGAATCCACCGTCGCGCCCAGGCGATCAAAGCCGGTGGACAAACTCAGCACGTGTTTGACCTCCACCTCAGCCAGCTTGGGATCAATCTCCCAAGCCTTGGCCTCGGGAAATACATCCAACAGACTCACCTCAGGCGGCACCGCTTTGCCGCGCTGCGCCGCCACGCCGTAGAGCAGGCTCACAACGGATTTGGTGATCGAGGCCACGTTGTGCAGCGTGTCGTCGCCCAGGCCCGGCTGATGGTGATAGCGCAGCACCGTTTCGCCGCGATGCGCAATCGCCACCGATTTGAGCGAAGCGTGGGCGGTCTTGAGCTTGTCGGAAAGCTCGCCGAGCTGCGGCTTCGCCGCCGCCGATTGAAGAGCCCCCGCGCCCAAACTTGCGCAAGCGGTGCTGAGCACCAGTTGGCGACGACGCAGTTGAAAGACCTGCACAGCGATCCCCCGATCAATGAAAAAGGATGGAATCCATCGACAGCGCTGCGAGCCGCACGCCGCCTTCGATCGATTCGCAGCGCTCGCCCGGAGTGCCCGTCGATCCGCTCGCGCCGAGTGCCACAAAAAGCGGCAAGATGTGATCCAAGCTGGGGTGCGCGAGCGCTGCGCCGGGCGTATTCATCAGCGCGGCCAATCCTGCCCGGTCGTTGCGCGCCACAAGCGTTTTGCAGTGCGCAACAAATTCGGCCACATAGGGCAGCGCCGCGCTCCCTGGTGCTTGCATGTGCCGCAAGTTGTGCGTCAAGCTGCCAGATCCGACGATCTACACGCCCTCAGCCCTTAGTCCCGCCAGCACCTGCCCGTAGCGCAGCGCCGTTTCAGGCGTGAGCGTGTGCGGGATCGACACCTGAAAAACCGGCAGATTCGCATCCGGCCAAATGTGCATCAGCGGCACCCAAGCCCCGTGATCCAAGCCCCAAGCGGCATCCTCTTC
>JAAFHN010000253.1 GCA_013298415.1 Comamonadaceae bacterium | reverse complement strand
GCTGCACACCGTGTGCGAAGAAGCCAGCTGCCCCAACATCGGCGAGTGCTTTGGCAAAGGCACGGCCACCTTCATGATCATGGGCGACAAGTGCACGCGCCGCTGCCCGTTTTGCGATGTGGGCCACGGCCGCCCCGATCCGCTGGATGTGAACGAGCCTGAAAACTTGGCCAAGACCATTGCCGCGCTAAAGCTCAAATACGTGGTGATCACGAGCGTGGACCGCGATGACCTGCGCGACGGCGGCGCCGGCCATTTTGTGGATTGCATCCGCAAAACCCGCGAGCTCTCATCCTCAACAACCATCGAAGTGCTGGTGCCCGATTTCCGTGGCCGCGACGACCGGGCGTTGGAAATCCTCAAAGCCGCGCCGCCAGACGTGATGAACCACAACCTGGAAACCATCCCCCGCCTCTACAAAGAAGCCCGCCCCGGCTCGGACTACGCTTTTAGCCTGAACCTCCTCAAAAAGTTCAAGGCCCTGCACCCCGGCGTGCCTACCAAGAGCGGCATCATGGTCGGCCTGGGCGAGACGGACGAAGAAATTCTGACCACGATGCGCGACATGCGCGAGCACCAGATCGACATGCTCACCATCGGCCAGTACCTGGCGCCGAGCATGAGCCACCTGCCTGTGCGCCGCTATGTGCACCCCGACACCTTCAAAATGTTCGAGGCCGAGGCCTACAAAATGGGCTTTTCGCATGCCGCCGTGGGCGCGATGGTGCGCAGCAGCTACCACGCGGATCAGCAAGCCCACGCAGCCGGCGTTGTTTAGCAGCGACGCGCAGCTAGAAATCCTCCCTTGACATTACGTGTTCTAGTGCTAGCATATTTGCAGCGGTAGTTAGCGGTGTCTTCAACCAGTGACGGTGAAAATTCTATGTGGCGATTGACGCAACCGGATCGGTGTACACTTGTTGGTTGTTCTAACCTCCAGTTGGCCCATCTGCAATCGCACAGGTAGGTACCGTTAGAACATAACCAGACGGAGAGCGGACATGAGTTTGCTGTTGATGATGTTGTTGGCCTTTGTATTGGGCCTTTTTTTGTTGCTGCTATGGGCAGTCGCCCAGATGGCGTGGAAGTCGTCGACTTCCAGTCAGTCTGCGACGATGCACTTCGCTGTTGGTCGTCTTAAGAACATATGGCTCGGCCAAATGGAGCATCCCTCTGCGGTATCAGGGACGTTGCGACGGGGGGGTATGGTGTGGAACGAAGCCGAACGTAGATACGAATCACAATCCGCGCCCTCAGTTGAGGCTTGCCGTGCTATTCTGATACAGAAGTAGCTTCGGCTTGACTCTTGACAGCCCGCGCGCCTGAATGGTCAGCGGGCTTCTTTGTTGGTGAGGGATGGTGAAATGAGCGTGTACAAAGCTTGGCTACCAAACGCGTCCGGATATTTATCGTTTTCTCATGTTGGGTGTAGAGATCACCCCAAGATACGATCCGAGAGCGTGTTGCCCCTTGACAGTTCGGCCAATGCTAAGCGGCGTAGCGTTTTCCAGATGCGAGAGCTGTCTGAGCGCCCCCCTATCAGCCTTCTCATGTCCAAGGCTGAGTCGACTTTTCATGCAAGTACGAGAGGGGTTACCAGCAAACATGCATTTTTGATGCAGGGAGATGTTTGCATAGAGCATGCAACCAAGCGACTAACCGGGATCGTCATTTCTGTTCCTGCAACCTACCGAAGAAAACTAGTCAGTTTACATGAAGACTACTCGATCAAGGAGTCAAACATCCCTTTAAAAGACTGGATTTCTACTATTGATAGTAGCGTATCCGATTATTTACTTGCTTTGGAGTTTACGCTCGATGCTGACGGCATCCTGTCCCTCACACCACTGAAATGGCCCAGCTCTTCTGAGGCGGCGTTCGATCAGTGGATCTTTGAGCACTATGCTTTTTTGCGAGATATTTTTCACAAACATAAGTTTCACTCCCCTAGAGATGATTGCAAGCTAGAAGTGTATCTTGAGTGTGAAGGCGCCGCTTGGGTCTCCGATGTCGCTCGAGCACTTCATCGTTCGGTGATCAGTTCCTTTCGCAATTCTCAGCCCGGATCCCACTCCTTAGCGTTGGGTAAGCTGGCATATCTCCAGGCGTTTAGGCGCGTCGTTGATGCGCGAGGACTGTCTCGTTGCTTCCCGGCTATTGATCTCCAGTCTTTGTCAAGTGCAATAGAGGCAGCTCGATTGAATTCTGAGTCTGAAAATGCACATCAACTTAGTCGCAGTACTTTTTTACTTTCACTGGTTGCGCTCTTTTTTACCGTCGCGTTTGCATCGCTGGCCATTTCTCAAATACCTTGCATAGAGGGATTGAGTTATGATAAAGATAAATGTCTTTCCACTAAATTTGTAATTCCTAGCAACTATAATTCATATCTCGCTTTTTCAATTGAGTTTATTGATCAAATTCTGTTTGTATCTATTATTATCTTCGTGCTCAGCTTAGTTAGAACCGTTTGGCCTGATTGGCGTTTGTACGTACAAGAGAAAATTGTTAATGGCTTGCCATTTTTTAGTTCCTTGCTGGTGCGGTATGGGTGGCAGATATTGTTGGTTGTGATCGGTGTTTTTGTAGTTATTGTCTGGGGCGCAGGAGTTACATTGTTTTCCCATTTTGGCCCTCGATAAAGTTCGTAAGACTGTGCTCTAACGTATTTCAATGTTGCTTTTTGAGTGAGGTGTGTTAGTAAGTTCGGGTTGAGTTAATTCCTGTTTTTGATGTCGAGGGCTGCCCGCAATGTGCAAAAACTATAGATTGATGCAGATCGCGTATGGGGGAGGTGGTAAAAACTAATGGTTTACCCCAAACTTCTGGGCATCGCAACTTCGCACGGTTTTTGAAACCCCGTGCAACCGCCATGTTCCAAGCTTTCCTTCGCGTCTTCGGCCTGCAATCTGCACCTACTGCCTCTGCCAAAAGCAATCTGCGCCGCAGCCCGGCCCGCAAATTGATGGAAGCGGCGCAGACCCGCAGCTCGCACGATGCCAAAGAAGCTCAGGATTTGCGGCGCGCGGCGGTGGCGCAATTGAGCGTCGTTCGCTAGGTCAGCCTGGGCTTACACAGGTCTTTCTGCGCTTTGCATAGGGCCTTGTTGGTTTTCTTTCCTCCGGAGAGTTGGTTTGGTGTCGGGTCTCGCCCCGACGGGCGATCTACTTTTTGTCCGGCGACAAAAAAGTAGCCAAAAAACGCCGCCCCGCTGTGCGCCTTGCCCTGCGGTACTCGCTTTTGGCGGGGTCTGCGCAAACTCGCTCGCTTGCGCTCCCTCAAACAGTGCGCAGCCCTGATCCGCCAAAAGCTCCGTTCCTCGGGGCGCCCAGAGGGGCCCTCCGTTGTTTCGCAGCCTTGCTTCGCTCGCTGCGCGGAACAGCCGACGGCTCGGCACATGGTGTGGCCAAGTAGGGTTTGCGTGATAACATGTCATAACATTGAATGAGTTTTGACATGCTCGCCTCCACCATCTCCAATCCCGCACCTTTCATCACCCGCCAGTTCATGGCGGGCAATTCGCCTGCGGTGCGCATTCCGGTGGGGATGGCATTTCCGCCTAAGACGGAGTTGGTGGTGGTGCGCGAGGGGGATAGGCTGATCGTGGAGCCTAAGGAAGCTCTGCAAAACCCCCTTGCGGCCATCGCGGGCCACCTCCGGGCGCTCAGCGTTGTTGAAAAGCTCGCAAATAGCAGAGGCTATTTGACTCACTTTTCGCCTAGCTGAGCCTCCCGGATGCGGCCCGCGCTGATCCACAAAGGGTTCTGCAGAGCTTCCCTAAGGAAAAGCGGCTGGGGGAGCTGCCCGCGCTGCTGCATGCTTTGGGCGGCAGCTTTGTGGGCGAGCGGCCTGAGTTCGAGGGCACTGAGCGGAATTGGTCATGATGAAGCTGCTGCTCGACACCAACATCTGCATCTACCTCATCAAAAAGCACCCGCCAGGCATCGCTGAGCGCTTTGCGCAGTACCGCAAAGGCGAAATCGGGATCAGCTCGATCACCTGGGCCGAGCTGTGTTGCGGCATCTCGAAAGATGGCGGCAACGCTGTCGAGCGGCTGCTTGCGCTGTTGGCCGTTTCGCCATTCGGCATCCCCGAAGGCCGTTGGTATGGCGACCTGACCGCGCAACTGCCGAACCGCAAAGCCAACCTCGATCGCATGATCGCGGCCCACGCCCTCTCGCTCGATGCCACGCTGGTGACCAACAACGAAGCTGATTTCGAGATCTATCGCCCTTTTGGGCTGCGGGTGGAGAACTGGATTGGCTCGCGGGGGCAGCCGTAAGCAACGACCGATAGAGATTCGATCAAGCCGCGCTGCGCCGACCCAGCGCAAGGATCGACAACCCAGCCGCAATGAAAGTCAGGCCTGCGCCGATGTTGAGGCCAGCCACCACTTTCGGGCGGCGCTGCAGCCATGCTGACAGCTGGGCTGCGAAGCAAGCAAGCAGGGCGAAAATGATCGCGGTGAGCACGGCAAAGATGGCGCCGTAGACGAGCATTTGCACCGGCACCGAGCCGCGCGCGGGGCTTGTGAACTGCGGGATGAAGGCCACCACGAAAAGCCCTGGTTTGGGATTCAACACGTTCGACAGCAAGCCCGTGGCAAACACCTTGCCCAGCGATTGCCGCTGCGCCGGCAAAAACGACACCAAATCGCGCGAGCGGATGGCCTTGTAGCCCAGCCAAATCAGATAAGCCGCGCCCACGGCTTTCGCCACCCAAAACGCCAGCGGCGAGGTTTGCAGCAAAAGCGCAAGCCCCAGCGCCGCCACCACGCTGTGGCACATGATGCCCAAGCCCGCGCCGAGCGACGACAGCGCGCCCGCCAGCCGCCCCTGGCTCAGGCCACGGCTGATGGCCAAGATGTTGTCGGGCCCGGGCGACGCCACGACCAGCAGCACAGCGGCCAGGTAGG
>JAAFHN010000266.1 GCA_013298415.1 Comamonadaceae bacterium | reverse complement strand
CGCGCTACAACGAAGGCCGCAGGGCCTGGGGCGAAGAAGATTCGCGGGATCGGGCGTATGGCTCCGGTGGCAATGCTTCCAGCGCAGCCGCCTCACCCGCTCACTCGCCTGCACCCCGTCGAGACGAATACTCATCCCGCTTCAACCGCCGCTCAGCCCCGGTTGACCCCTTCTTCAGCAAACCCTACGAAGCAGCAGTGCAGACCACCGCTGAAGCTGAAGTGAACGCCGCTTGGGAGCAGCACAACAACCCCAACAGCGCGCCCAAATCCATCAGCAACAACATCCGAGGCAACAAGCCCGCAAAAGTGGCCGCGCTGTTTGCGAGGCCCGTGCCCGCAGAGCAGGTTTAAGGCCAGCTGCTTCAGCGGGTTCTAGTGTCGTGTCACGCTTGAAATGTCGGTGTATCGCGCAGCAATCGGTGCGCGGGGCTAGGCGCAAAACGCAGCGCATGCGCCCACTGCGCAGCGCATGCGCCCACTGCCTGGGCAAGTTTTGCAACGACGCCCTGCGCAGCGAGGGCAAGCGAGACGGCGGCATTTCAGGCGTGACATGACACTAGGCTAAGGAGCGCGCTCAAGCAGCCTGGCGCGAACATCGTCTACGAAGGTTCTGCTGCACGGCACTGACTCCCCGCCACGCACGTGCAACACCGCATCGCCAAACTCGGTAGGCTCGATCGATTCGATGGCGTTTAAGTTGACCAAGTAGCTGCGGTGGCAGCGCGCAAAACCCGCGCCCAAGCGCTGCTCCATTGCGCTCAAGGTGGCGCGCAGCGGGTAGCTGCGGCCTGCTCGGTGCAGGTTCACGTAGTTGCCCTGCGCCTGCACCCAAACCACATCTGGCGCTGCGATCAAAAATTCTTTGCCAAGGGTGCGCACCAAAAAGCGTTGGGTGCTCGGCTCGGGGCTGCTGGGCGTGTGGGGCGCGTCGGACACCGTGGACACCGCTGGCACGGCGGGCGCTTTCGGCGCATCAGCAATCTCGCTGGCTTCACCCTGCCAGCGCAGCAGCACAAAGTCATAGGCCGTCCAGACCACCAGCACCAGCGCGTAGCTGCGCACATCTTTGAGCGCCTCGTAGAAAAATTCTCTTGGCAAGTCGCCGTATTCATAGTGGCTGCCCATCGCCCAATAGCTGAGCTTGCGCAGCGCGACCATGCCCAGCACATGCAGCACGCTCACGCACAGCGCACCCAGCACGTGACAGGGCAGATGGCGCCGCAAATCGGCCCAGCTGATCGGAAAGCAGCGCTTCCACCAGCCGATCACTGGCAGCAAAACCAGCCAAACCGCGTGGCTTGTGGCCTCCCAAATCAGCACCTCGTTCCACGCAAACTCTGTTTTGCCCACGCGCTGCAAATCCAGCCAGGCTGTGTGGGTGTTGGCAAGCGTGAGCCACACAAACAGCGTGCAAATGATGGCCAGCTCGTAGGCGCGGCGATGTGCCAAGTAGCGATCCACGGGGCGCAGGGCTTGCATGCGCTCAGTCTAGGCGAGGCTTGAGGCCTGGCCAATCCCGAGCCGCCAGCGCCTCGTCACAACCGGGCAGCGGCTCGTCACATTTCTTTCAAAATCAATGCTTTAGCGCGCAGCATGGCGGCATGACTGAGCACCTAACCCCTCCCGAGCAGAGCAAACCCCAGCGCCTCGAAGCGCTTGATCTGCTGCGCGTTTGCGCCTTTGGCCTGCTCATCCTGTTTCACTGCGGCATGTACTACGTGAGCTGGGATTGGCATGTGAAATCGCCGCGCGTGGTCACGTCGCTTGAGCCCGTCATGCACCTGAGCAGTCCCTGGCGGATGGCGCTGCTGTTCGTGATTTCGGGCGCAGTGCTGGCCTTGATCGCGCAGCGCGCGCCAAATTCGGGCAAGCTTGCGTGGCGGCGCACCCAAGTGTTGATGGCCCCGCTTTTGATGGGCCTCTTCATCACGGTGCTGCCCCAGGCCTACATGGAAGCGCGGGAAAAACTGCAGTACGCAGGCAGCCTCTGGGAATTCGCCCTGCGCTATTGGGCAGCGGACACATCCTTTTGCGATTCAAAAGGCTGCATGCCCCTGCCCACTTGGAATCACCTCTGGTTTTTGCCCTACGTGTGGACTTACAGCCTAGTGCTGCTGGGTTTGGTCTATCTGGGTGCCTTCGCCCGCCTCCAAGCCGCGGGCGGGTGGCTGAGCCGTGGCCCGCAATTGCTTTGGCTGCCCGTGCTGTGGTTTGCCCTGGTGCGCAACACCTTGTTTGTGCACTTTCCGAGCACCCATGACTGGACGCACGACGCCTACAACCATGCGCTGTATGCCTCGGCATTTTTTCTGGGTGCGATCATCCTGGGGCAGCGCGAACAGGCCCAGCGGGATGCCTTGTGGGCGCGAGTTCACCGCTTACGTTGGTGGACGCTGAGCGGTGCGATGGTTGCGATGTTGCTGCACTTCGGTGTGAACAGCGTGTGGAAGCCGCAGGCCTTGCCAGAGTGGGCGCTGGCTGCGATGCGTGCCAACACAGGCTTTCGCCAGTGGCTACCTATCGTCGCTGCGCTCGGTTTTGCGCACGGCTTTTGCATGCGGCGCGCAGCGCTGCCACCGTCTGCGCTGCTGCGCTACCTGAGCGGCATGGTGTTCTGCGCCTATGTGCTCCACCAAACCGTGCTCGTCGTGCTTGCGCCGAATTTGGCGCTGTTGAAGCTGCCGCTGCCGATGGAAGCGGGCCTGCTGGTTGTCTTGACTTTTTGCGCCAGTTGGATGGGGTTTGACGTGCTGAGGCGCGCCGGCGTACTTGGGGTTTGGTTCGGAATCCGGAGGTGACTCCTCACCCCTTCATCGCGTCCACGCTCATTTGCGCGACAAGGGCGGAAGATCCTGCGGTTTGATCAGGTCGTTGAACTTGCCACTGCGAAGCAAGTCGTCGATCTGAGTCAACCCAGCTTCAAATTCCTCTTCAAAGGCTTCTAGGCTGTGGTGGAGCAAGTAAAAATTGCGCGCCACCACCGCATCCAGCGTGTGGACTTGAGCAGGACCAAATTCCGGCAGACCCAGGACCCGGCCCACTACCAGACTGTCCATGGTGAAAGCCGCAGAGCCGCCATTGATTTGCATCAAGCGCTTGAGCTCAATCGCGCGAGACAACATCAGCAAGTCGCCTGCGTCTTTGATGAGGATCGTGTGAATGTCTGTGTCACTCGAATTGCGATTGAGCTCATACAACAGTGCGCGCCAATTCGAGCGATCTCGCCTGCAATCCACCATGCGGGTTGTGGGCTCGGGCTCTTCCAACACGTTGCCAACCTTCAGCTCGCTGCGATGCAACGTAAAGGTGAGCGCCAGGCACTTGTCTGGGTTCAGTGCAAAGAAGCTGGCTGGGTCCTTGCCGTCACCCTTTTCGGCCAAAAGCCGGTCCAGTTGTTGCGTCACCACCTCCCCATGTACACGCGGCTTGATCACCATCATTTGGCTGGCCTTGACTGGAGCGCCTTGGTAGCGTTTCTTCAACACTTCACCCAGCACGCCCACCATCAGTTCTTGCTCGCCCGGAACGCGGTTGCCAAAAATCAGGGCCAATGGCGGCTTTTCGACGAGCTTCGGGTTGCTGGCCGCGATTCGATTCGCAAGAGCCCTGTAGAGGGCCAGGCGCTTGTTTTCGCGGATGAATGTCGTGCTCGGAATGTCTTCGGCCCGCAGCCTCATCTGGCTTCGGAACAGATCGGTGTTGACGCTGAAGTCAAAGGATGGTGCATCTTTGGGCAAGGCATAGTGCGCGCTGACACCGGATTGATCAATGATGTAGGGTGTCAGGACGATGATGACTTCTTGTTTTGCGCCAGTCGTGCGGTTGGCTCGGAACAGCGGGCCCAGCATGGGCAAATCGCCCAACAGCGGCGTCTTGTCGATGATCTCGTCGGTGTTCTTGCTGATCAAGCCGCCGATGATGAGCGGTGTGCTGTTTGGAATGCGCGCGTAAGTCTGCACGCGACGGGTGGATACCGCCGGGGCTGCAGCCAGAACCACCGCGCCGGGGCTTCGGATCTGTACGCCTAGATTGGCGACGGTTGCAGACACGGCGGCGTCGATCTGAAGGCTCACTTCCTTGCCTTCGTTGTCAATTCGCGGCCGCACGTTCAACTGAATCCCCGTAGGCAGGTAGAAAAAGCTGTATGAAACCCGTGGATCGGTTGGAGATGCCGAGTCTCGGCTGGTGGCAATGGGAATGTCAGTGCCCACGCGAATGGTGGCTTGGCGATTGTCTAAAGTGAGCACGCTTGGGCGCGCCAGGACTTCGGCCTTGCCATCTCGCACCAGGGCATCGAGCTTCACATAAAAGCTCTTGATGAATTCAGGGCTGCTGGTGTCTCGCGCGCGTGACAGCGTGTTGGTGCTGGAGCCTGGCGTGCGCGAGCCAAAGGTCAGCGAATCGTGGCCAGATTGGTAATTCCACTGCAAGCCAAGTTCTTCCAGGCCGCTAGACGTGATTTCCAGCACCATGGCCTCGATCACAATTTGGCGGGCAGGGGTGTCGATCACCTCTGAAATGAGCTTGCGGATGCGGCCCAACTGCTCTGGCCGATCAGGGTTGTACATCACCATCAGCTGCGATGTCGGGGACGACAGGGTTTCGGTGGCAAGCCGGCCCGTTGCGCCGAGCAAGGTGGTGAAGCCCCCCGGTCCTGTTGAGCCACCTGACGACGAGCCATCAACCCCGGCACCGACCAAACCCACGTCTTGCGGGTTGG
>JAAFHN010000562.1 GCA_013298415.1 Comamonadaceae bacterium | reverse complement strand
GCGAGGTGAACGCTGGCATTTGGGGCCACCGAAAAGACACGCTGGACCTGGATGTGTATGCCACCGACTCGCGCGGCATCGTGGTGTACGACTCCCAAGGCCAAGCGCTCGGCCAAGATTTCAGCCAGTGGCGTGATGTGAAACTCACGCTGGAGGGCCGGTACGGCGCCCGCACAAGCACGGCTGTGGGCTACCCAAGTGCTCGCGGTTCGCAAGCGGTGAGCAGCATGTACGTGGCTGCGCCGATTCGCATAGCGGGGCGGACGGTGGGCGTGCTCACCGTTTCGCAGCCCCAGGCCAAGGTGCAAGCCCTGGTGGATCGCGCGCAGCGCCGCGTGTTGGAAAGCGGACTGTGGATGCTGGGCTTGTCGAGTGCGATTGGCGTGGCTGTCACGCTCTGGGTGGTGTGGCATGTGAGGCGGCTGCGGCGCTATGCGCAAACCGTGCAATACGGCGATGCGCCTGGTAGTGGAAACGGCAACGGCAGCGGCAACGCGGGCCTTCCCGACGCCCCCGGCGAGCTGGGCGATTTGGCCAAAGCGCTCGGCGGCATGCGCCAGCGCCTGGATGGGCGCGAATACGTGCAGGGCTACCTGCAAGCGCTCACGCATGAGCTGAAAAGTCCGATTGCAGCCGTGGCTGCTGGCGCAGAGCTCTTGCAAGACGACTTGCCCGCCCAGGATCGCGCGCAGTTCGCAAAAGACATCGCCGATCAGTCGCAGCGCATGAAGCGCCTGGTGGATCGCATGTTGGAGCTGGCGCGGCTGGAGCAGGGCAGTGCGCTGCAATTCAAAGCTGTGCCCTTGGAGGCCCTGCTGCTGGGGCTGCGCGACGAGTGCTTGCAGCCCGCATCCGCAGCGGCCCTGCGCAGCTTGCAGCTCACCGTGCAGGCAGCGACATCCAGCGCTTGGTTGTCTGAGCCCGCCTTGCTGCGCATGGCCTTGCGCAACTTGATTGACAACGCGGTTGATTTCAGCCCAGAAGGCGGCACCGTCACGCTGTCGGCCACTTCTGAGGAGATTTCGGTGAGCGACCAGGGCTCGGGCGTGCCGGAATACGCGATGGCCCGGCTGGGAGAGCGCTTTTTCACCACGCCACGGCCCGATGGCACCCGATCAGGCACAGGGCTGGGGCTGACGATCACGCGCAGGATCGGCGAGCAGCTGGGGTTTGAATTGCAGTTTGAGAACCTGAGTCATGGGTTTCGGGTGCGCTTGAAGCTGGCGGACTCTCAGGTGCCTTCCAGGGCGGTTTAGCCCGTCACGCACCGAACCCGCGCCAACTTCACCCTCGCTTCACGCTGCGGCCACTGCCGCTTCACCGCCACACCCGGGCCTCACCGCTGCCGAGCACAGTGCTTCCATCTCAAACCAGGAGCACCAATGAAGCATTCCCTCACCGCAAAATTTGCAAGCCTTTTTCTCGTTTTGATCGCGCTCAGCGTGGTCACGTGGCTGATCCGAGGCGTGATCCAGGATCGGCAACGGCACAAGGAAGTCGCAGTGAGCAGCGTTGCGCGGGCTTGGGGTGGGCCCCAGGTGCTGGATGGGCCAGTGATGATTCGCTCATGCAGCCTTCGCTCGCCGAAGTTAGGGGCGCCCGAATCCGCAAAGGAAAAACCAAGCTACGAGGAAGCGGTGGACCTCTTTTTGCCGGAGCAGGTTTCGATCGCTGCGGATACACAGGTTTCGCCACGTCGTCGTGGCATTTTTGAGGCGTTGACCTTCATCCAAAAGGCCAAGCTGACTGTCAATTTTGCGAATTTGTCCGAACACGCCGAGACGCTCGCAGATGGCCGAAACGCGCCCTGCGCCTGGCGGTTGGCGTTTACTTTGCGAGATCCGCGTGGTCTGCGCCAGATGTCCGCCAAGGTCGGCGACCAGACGCTCGCGTTCAATTCGGGGTCTGGTTGGGACAAGTCCTTGGCGGGCGCGAACGCCTTGGTGCCGCGTGCGAGCGTGCAAGCAGCGTTGACTGTCAGCATGGAGCTGGAAATCGCGGGCAGTGGAAGTCTGAATTGGATGCCGCAGGCGAGGGCAGTGGATTTGCAGGTGAGCAGCAACTGGCCCCACTGGAGCTACGAGGGCAGCATATTGCCGACCACGCACCAGTCGACACCACACGGCAGCACGGCGCAGTGGCGAAGCCGCTCTTTGCAATTGAGTACGTCGCCCGATAAATCCGGCCTTGCGAACTCGAGACGGTCCTGCCAGCCTTCGGCGTACTCAGAGGAACACTGCGAAACGTCGGGAATCAGCATGCGCCTGCTGGAACCCATCGACCAATACGCGCTCAACGACCGCGCCACGAAGTACGCGCTGCTCTTCATCGCGCTCACCTTTGCCACCGTGTTCGCATTTGAAGCCGTGTCGCGTCGCAGCGTGCATCCGGTGCAGTACGGCTTTGTGGGCTTGGGCTTGAGCATCTTCTTTTTGCTCTTGCTGAGCCTGGGCGAGTTCTTGGGCTTTGGCGTGGCTTACCTGTCTGCTGCCAGCGCCTGCACCTT
>JAAFHN010000317.1 GCA_013298415.1 Comamonadaceae bacterium | reverse complement strand
CAAGAAAATTGCGAAGTCATCCGCGTGGCGGTGGAGCAAGCCGAATCCCACGGCGCAAAAAGGGTGCCCATCATGGCCGGCTGCGGCAGCAACTCGACCGCAGAGGCGATTAACCTTGCCAAGTTTGCCCGCAGCGTGGGGGCCGATTGCCAGCTGCAGGTGGTGCCGTACTACAACCGCCCCACGCAAGAAGGCCAATATCTCCACTTCAAAGCGATTGCCGAGGCCACAGGCGACTTGCCCATCGTGCTCTACAACGTGCCCGGCAGAAGCGTGGCCGACATGCAGCACGACACTGTGTTGCGCTTAACGCAGGTGCCAGGCATCGTGGGCATCAAGGAAGCCACCGGCAACATCGAGCGCGCCCAGTGGCTGATTCGCGATGTGCCCAAAGACTTTGCGGTGTATTCCGGCGACGACGGCACGGCTGTTGCCCTCATGCTTTGCGGCGGCCATGGCAATGTGAGCGTCACAGCCAACGTGGCGCCGAAATTGATGGCCCAACTGTGTAAAGCAGCGATTGCGGGGAACCGAGACGAGGCGATGCGCATCCAAAAAATGCTCTTGCCCGTGCACAAGCACTTGTTTGTGGAGCCCAACCCGATTCCGGTGAAGTGGGCCATGGCGCAAATGGGCTTGTGTGGCAGCGAGATTCGCTTGCCGCTCACGCCCTTGGCAAGCCAGTACCATTCGGGGTTGGCCTCGGCGCTGAAAGGCGCAGGCTTGTTGGCCTGAGCGGTGTCGCCAGATCAGCAGCGTTTTTGAGTTTTTGAAAGTTCGTATGGGTTTGAACGTTTTGCGCACGCCAAGTCGGCTTGCAGCGCTTGCCTTGGTTGCCGCTGTCGCCTCGGGCTGCTCGGTGTTGGATGGCAACAAGATCGACTACAAAGGCTCCAAGCTGGGCGCGGCACTCGATGTGCCACCCGATTTGACCAAGCTGGCCAACGATCCACGCTACCAAGTCACCGGGCAAACTGTGTCTGCACAAGGCTTGCAGGCTTTGCAGCAATCTGGCCCGGGCGCGCCCACAGCGTTGAACCAAGCAGGCGATGTGCGACTTGAGCGCATCGGCCAGCAGCGTTATCTGATCGTGGCCCGCACGCCTGAGCAAATTTGGAGTGCCACGCGCGATTTTTGGGTGGAAAACGGCCTCACCGTGATCGTTGACCAGCAAAACATCGGCGTGATGGAAACCGATTGGGCCGAGAACCGCGCCAAGATCCCGATGGACGGCTTGCGCCGGTTTTTGGGCAGCTTGGCTGAAGGCTTCTACGGCAGCGGCGAACGCGATAAATTCCGCACCCGCATGGAGCGCGTGCAAGGCGGCACCGAGGTTTACATCAGCCACCGCGGCCTGGCAGAAACCGCACGCGGCGGCCAGACGGGTTCCAGCGCCGCAACACCGATTACAGGCTGGCAAGCGCGCCCCACGGATCCCGAACTGGAAGCCGAATTCCTGCGCCGCCTGATGGTGCGCCTGGGCGCACCGCAAGACAAAGCCACGCCGCAAGCCGTTGCAGCAGCTGCGCCCATCGCAATGGCCTCGCGCATCGTGGGCGCTGGTGCCACGATTGCCGTGGAGCTTGACGACGGCTTTGACCGCGCTTGGCGCAGGGTGGGGCTCAGCTTAGACCGCACCGGCTTCACCGTGGAAGACCGCGACCGCAAGAACGGCATTTACTTCGTGCGCTACTCGCCACCGGGCGAGCCGGGCAAAGAGCCAGGCTTTTTTGCCAAGCTTTTCTCAAGCAGCGATGGCCCGCAGCCGGTGAAATACCGCGTGTTGGTCAAAGCCAATGGCAACAAATCCACCGCCACGATCCTCGACGCCCAAGGCGCTGCCGCCAACGCAGTGGACGCCGAGCGCATCGCGAAGCTCTTGCAAGCTGACCTGAAATAAACCGCAGCGCTTGCAGCAGCAATCCCTTTGCTTCGACGCCAACGAGGCACCCGCTGGAGAGGCTGGTGCCTCGTTGCGTTTTTGCGTGCTGGGCAGCGGCAGCACGGGCAATGCCACCTTCGTGCAGGCCCGCACCGCTGCGGGTGAGTTTGGGCTGCTCATCGATTGCGGCGTGGCCCTCAACAGCCTTCAAAAGCGCCTACAGGCCTTTGGCTGCGATCTGGGCGATATCGATGCAGTTTTCATCACCCACGAGCACAGCGACCACGTGGGCGCCCTGCCCGCGCTGGTGCAAAGCGCCTTAGCGTCACGGCAGCTGCAAGTCTTGAGTTCGCGCGGCACTTGGGCTGCGCTGAAGCGTCAAGCCAAACGGGCTGCGTTTGCGCCGATCCTGCAAGCCGATTGGCGAGAGGCAGCCTCAGGCGTGGCGCTGGCACTCAGGCCAGGCCTGAGCTTGCTGCCCTTTGCCGTGCCCCACGATTCAGCCGAGCCTTTGCAGCTGAGCCTTGCGCTGCACACCGCTACAGGCCTGCGCAAAATGGCGTATGCCACCGACTTGGGTCACGATTGCCCCCACGTGGCCAAAGCCTTGCAAGGCGCACACGCCATGCTGCTGGAATCCAACCACGATCTGCCGCTTCTGATGGGCGGCCCCTACCCACCCTTTTTAAGGCGCCGCGTGGCAGGCCCGCACGGCCACCTGAGCAACCAGCAAAGCGCCGCGCTCTTGCAAGCCGCCTGGCACCCGGGCCTGCACACCGTCGTCGCCGGCCACGTGAGCCTGCAAAACAACACCCCCGAACTCGCCGCCGAAGCGCTGCGCCCCGCCATCCACTCCCCCACCCAACTCATCTGCTGCCCCGCACAGGGATGGCACAACTGGATCGAGGTTTGAGGGGTTCAGGCGGCCATACACAGTCAGATGCAGCGCCTACAGCCGCCCGGCCACCGCGTCAGGCAGCACGGCTTTGAGGGCTGGAACGGCGCTGGAGAGGATGGGGCCGGATTTGGACTGTTGCCACCAGGCGGATTGGTCGAATCCGGCCAGGCGGGCCACGATCAGCAGGCCGAGCGCCAGCACACCCGCGCGCAGCAGGCCAAAGAGCGCGCCGAAGGCGCGATCGGCTGGGCGCAGGCCCACGCTGCTGAGCAGCTTTTTGGCAATCCAGGCGATCAAGCCAGCCGCAAATACCACGCCAATGAAGGTGAGCAGATAGCCGCCAATCAAGCGCCAGCCGTCTTGCCAGGCAGCAGGGAACGCGCCATTCCCCACGGCTTGCCCATAAATCGGCGCGAGCACGAAAGCCGCGATCCAGCCGATGATAGAGAGCACTTCGTAAATCAAGCCGCGCCAAGCGCCAAGCGCCACTGAAATCAGCGTGGCCACCAAGAGCACCACATCGAGCACGGCATAGCCTGCTATCACAGCCTCAACCCGAACGCTTGCTTCAGAGCGAAAGCACTGAGGCCGGCAGGCCGAGCGCCTTGATCTTCACGGCCGCTGCCTCGGCTTCGGCGCGGGTGGGGAATGGGCCAACCCTGGTGCGAATGCGCTTGCCGTCGGCCGTGTTGGCCTCTTGGGCATAGGTTTTCATGCCCGCCTGCTCCACAGTGCGCCGCGCCTCCTGGGCACGGGCTGATTCAGAAAACGCGCCGAATTGCACGATGAAGCGGCTTGCAGCAACATCGGGTTCCGCAGTTGGCTTGGCCCCGCCACCTTCTAGCAACGCCTTCGCCCGCGCAGCTTCGGCAACTTTGGCCGCATCCGCCTTGGCAGACTCTGCACGTTGGGCCTCGACTTTGGCGGCTGCGAGCTTCGCAGCTTCAGCCTTCGCGGCTTCGACTCTTGCGGCCTCGGCTTTGGCAGCATCTGCCTTGGCTGCATCAGGCTTGGTCGGCTCAGGCTTGGCCGGCTCAGGCTTCCCGGGGGTGTTCAGAGCTGCTGTGGGCGCATTTTTTGAAGGATTTTGCCCCTCTGTCCCGGTATTTGTTGCACTTTTTGCTTCTGATTTAGGAGCAATCGGCGCGCTGGCACCAAGGCTGGGGGCGTTGGGCACCAACTTTTCATCCGCCGCCAAAGACTTGTCTGCCGGTACCACCGCCACGGCTGGCGGCTTCACTGGCATTTCCAGCGGCTTGGCCGTCTTTTTGTCGGGAATCTCAATCGGAATGTCCACCGACACGGGCCTGGGCTGCCGATCGAACATGAAGGCAAACAC
>JAAFHN010000587.1 GCA_013298415.1 Comamonadaceae bacterium | reverse complement strand
TCAACACTGCACCAGGCACTTACGCCTGCATTTGCTGCGGCAAGGATTTGTTTGAGCACATCGCCAAATTCGACAGCGGCTGCGGCTGGCCGAGCTTTTTCAAGCCGATTGCCGCCGAAGCCATTGAAGAGGAACGCGACGCGAGCTACGGCATGGTGCGCACCGAAGTGCATTGCCCCGACTGCGGCGCGCACCTCGGCCACGTGTTCGAAGACGGCCCCCAACCCACCGGCCTGCGCTACTGCATCAACTCCGCGTCCATCGAGTTCAAACCTTCTTAGACCCGGGGGATCGGGATCCAAATGAACGCAAAGTGCGCAAAATGATCAATCCAAGAGCGCTGAGTCAAGCCGAAAAAAACTATAAAATACATAGCACCACATGCAATAAATATAAAGACAGAGGGCCAATATCACCCAATGTTTGGCTCCCGGATCGACTCGGGTTGCCTTTTGACTGCCTTTTTTGCGAACTCCGCGTTCAAACTGTCCCCTAACCCCTGTCCATGAAGCAAATCCTCGATTTCATCCCGCTCGTGCTCTTCGTCGTCGCCTACAAGTTTTGGGGCGGGATTTACACGGCGACTGCGGTGCTGATGGCGGCCACGGTGGTGCAGATGGCGATCTTGTACGCCATCGACAAGCAGCTCTCCACAATGCACAAGGTCACGCTCGGCATGATTTTGGGCTTTGGCGCGCTCACCTTGTATTTGCAAGACGAACGCTTCATCAAGTGGAAGCCGACCTTTCTTTACGCTGGCATGGCGCTCGTTTTGGCCGTGGCGCTTTGGGGATTTGGCAAGAATCTGCTGGCCAAGTTGCTCGGCCAAACGCTGCCGCTGCCTGATGCGCAGTGGCGCGTGCTGTGCGTCTCGTGGATTTGCTACTTTGCCTTCATGAGCACGATCAACGGCATCGTCGCAGCTTACTTTTCCACCGATTTTTGGGTGAATTTCAAGCTCTGGGGCTACGCATTCCCGATCGTCTTTCTGATCGGCCAGGTGGCATACATCGCCAAACACATGCCGGAAGAAGCAAAAGCTGAAGGCGAAGGCGGCCCCAAATCATGAGCAGCGTCACGGCCGAACGCGTTGAGGCGCGGCTTCAAGCCGCACTTGACCCCCAAAAGCTCACCGTGATCGACGAAAGCGCCGACCACCTTGGCCACGCTGGTTCAGACGGCTCGGGCCACGGCACGCACTTTCGCGTGCGCATCGCGCTTGGCGCAGCCCAGGCGGGCCTGTCGCGCGTGGCCAAACATCGCCTGGTTTATGATGCGCTGCACCAAGAAATGCGCGAGGGAATTCATGCCCTCGCCATTGAGTTTGACGACGCTAGCGCTTGAACCAAACCGTTCTTTTCGCCTCCTTAGCTCGTTTGTATTTCACCATCTGGGAACCCATGAAGAAAACCCTCATCCCCGCACTCGCGGTCACGATTGGCGCGCTGCTCGGCGGCATGGCCTCTGCGCAAAATGTAGCAATCGTCAACGGCAAACCCATTCCGACTGCGCGCTTCGACAATTTCGTGTCGCAAATGGCCAAGCAAGGCCGCCCGGTGGACGACACCATGCGCAAGCAGATCAAAGACGAAGTGATCAGCCGCGAAGTGTTTGCCCAGGAAGCGTCTGCCCGTGGCCTGGATGCCAGCGACGATTTCAAAACCCAGGTGGAAAACGCCCGCCAAGTGATTCTGATTCGCGAGCTGTTTGCCGATTTTCAGAAGAAAAATCCGGTGACCGATGGTGAGATCAAAGCCGAGTACGACAAGTTTGTGGCCAGCAATGGCGGCAAAGAGTACAAGGCCCGCCACGTGCTGGTGGAAAAAGAAGCCGAGGCGAAGGCCATCGTTGCGGCGCTGAAAAAGGGCGGCAAGTTTGAAGACATCGCCAAAAAGCAGAGCAAAGACCCTGGTTCAGGCGCCAACGGCGGCGACCTGGATTGGGCCCCCGCCTCGGCCTACGTGAAAGAGTTCTCAGATGCCATGGCAGCGCTCGCCAAGGGCAAGTACACCGAAACCCCCGTGAAAAGCCAATTCGGCTGGCACGTGATTCGCCTTGACGACACCCGCGAAGCCAAACTCCCGCCGTTGGACCAAGTGCGCCCGCAAGTGCTGCAGCAACTGGAGCAAAAGAAGCTGGCCGACTACCAAGACGCACTTCGCAAGAAGGCCAAGATCGAGTAATTTGCTCGGCTAGAAACTTTCTGCGCCAAAGCGCCACCCAACGCGGTGGCGTTTTGCGTTTGAGGCATGCGTTTTGCATCGTCTGAACCGCCAACCCTCTGCCTATCTCCCGCCAAAAGTGCCCTCCTCCCGCAAACTCACGCTCTATGCCGCGTTGCTGGCCGCTTGCGCTGCGCTGACGAGCGTGGGCT
>JAAFHN010000588.1 GCA_013298415.1 Comamonadaceae bacterium | reverse complement strand
GCCCGCGAGCAGCGCTACGCGCAGCGCAAAGCCGATACCCAGGCTCGCTTGGTGAAAAACACCAAGCCGCCAGCCGCGCCGCTGCCCACACCACCGCTGCCAGCCACCCCAATTCCCTTGCCCGCCCCAGCCACGCTTGGCCCAGCTTCACGCTGAGGTCAGGAATTACAGCCCGCGCTTGATGTCTGCCATCGACGGCAGCTCAATCTTTTTGATGGCTTTGGGCTGATCGAGCACGTCGAGTTTTACGAGCGCGATCGATAAATTGTCACCACCGCCCCGGGCGCGTGAGCGTGCCTTCGCGATCAAATACTCCACCGCTTCGCGCGGCGGCAGCTGCGACAGGATTTGCCCCATCTCGTTGTTGCTGTAGTAGTGCCACACGCCATCGCTGCAAGCCATGAGCACATCACCCACGCGCAGGCGATCGATGTAGTGGTGGGCGTACGGTGGATCGTCTTCAATGCCCAGGCAGCCCATGAGGATGTTGGATTGCGGGTGCACATTGGCTTCGTCTTCCGTGATTTCGCCTTTGTCCACCAAGGTTTGCACGTAGGAGTGATCCATGGTGCGCTTCACCATTTTTGGGCCGTGGAAGTGGTAGATCCGAGAATCGCCACTGTGAATCCAATAGCACTCGCCGCCGGGATTGATCAAAAACGCGGCAAAGGTGGCGTGGGGCTCCATTTCGCTGGAAATGGCCGTGAGCTTGATCACCAGGTGAGACTCGTTGAGCGCCTGAGTAAGGAAGGATTGCGGATCGTCACGCTCGGGTGAGTAGCGCTCAAAAAGCTGCTGGGTGGTCATCATCACTTGGTCAGACGCCTTGCGTCCGCCTGATCGCCCGCCCATGCCATCGGCCACCACACCCAGCATGCAGCCATTCACGCGGGGATGCGAAAGCATCGCCACTTGATCTTGCTGGTATTCGCGGTCGCCCTTGTGAATCCCAGTCGCAGCAGTGATTTTGAAACCGACCGACATTGGCAAATCATAGTTCACTGCAAGTCAGCGGTGCCTCGCACGTATGATGCCTCGCAATGAATTTGGTGGATACAACCGTGCAAGCCTTCACAGCGGGTGGCTTGCTCTCAAAAATGGCGCTGGCCTACACCCCGCGCCAGGGCCAGATCGACATGGCCCGCGCCGTGGCCCAAACGGTGCAAGGCGGCGGCGCGCTCGTGGTGGAAGCAGGCACCGGCACTGGCAAAACCTTCGCCTATTTGCTACCGGCCTTGCTCAGCGGCAAACGCGTGCTGGTGAGCACGGCCACCAAAACCTTGCAAGACCAATTGCACGGCCGAGACATTCCTGCGCTGGCTGCCTTGTTGAATTTGCCGATTCGCCTGGCCTTGCTCAAAGGCCGCAGCAGCTATCTGTGCCAAGAGCGCGTGGAGTCCGCCAGGCAAGGCGACGGCCCGCCACTCGACCGGGGTGCGCTGCGGCTGCTTGCCCGCATCGAGCGCTGGGCGCAGAGCACAAAAACCGGTGACTTGGCCGAAATCTCAGGCATGGACGAGCGCAGCAGCGTGATCCCCGCCGTGACTTCCACGCGCGACAACTGTCTTGGCAGCGATTGCCCAAAAGCCAAAACCTGCTTTGTGAACTTGGCCCGCAAAGAAGCGCTTGCCGCCGATGTGGTGGTGGTGAACCATCACCTTTTCTTTGCCGACATGGCGGTGCGCGAATCGGGCGTGGCTGAGCTGCTGCCGAGTGTGGACGTGGTGGTGCTGGATGAAGCGCATTCGTTGAATGAGACCGGCATCCAGTTCCTCGGCACCGTGCTTTCCAGCCATCAGGTGTTTGATTTGGTGCATGACGCACTGGCCGCAGGCTTGCAGCATGCGCGTGGCCTGTGCGAATGGCATGCCTTGGCGGCATCGCTTGAAAACGCGATGCGCGATTTGCGGCTCACCACGGCCAGCCACAACTCAAGCGGGCGCGGCGCACGCAGCATCCGCGTGAACTGGTTTGGCGCGGTGCCCGATGCCGTTGAGTCGCATGCTTGGCATGAAGCCCTGGCTGGCTTACAAACCGCCGCTGCAGAGCTGCACCAAGGCCTGCAAACGGTGGCCCAGCTCTCGCCTGAGCTTGCCCGCTTGGCAGACCGCGCAGATGAGTTGGTGGGCCGCTGCATCACGTTCACCGAAGGCTGCCCGCGCGATGCCGTGCGCTGGCTGGATGCGGGCAACCCGATGCGCTTGGTGCAAAGCCCGCTGGATGTGGCTGATTCGCTGCGCAGCCGCGTGTGGCCGCCGCCTGCCGCCACGCCCTCAGGCGAGCCCACGCGAAGCGAGCCGTCGCGCAAGGCTTGGGTGTTCACCTCGGCCACCCTGGGCGACGACGAGCGCTTGAGCTGGTTCACCGATGCCTG
>JAAFHN010000386.1 GCA_013298415.1 Comamonadaceae bacterium | reverse complement strand
GGGCGAATGGCTCAAGCGGCGGCGGCCTAGCCACACAAAAAGCGCAAACGCAACCAGATAGGTGAGGCCATACCAATGAATGGCCAGCGGCCCGAGCTTGATGGCCACGGGATCGATGTTGGGGTGAATCAGCATGGCGGGCATTGTGCCGCAGGGCGCGGCCCCAAAGCGGCGGGTTTCAGGCTTTGGCGATCTGCTGGCGAGCGACCGCCTGAAGCTGCTCGGAAGTCACGCGGCCAGGTTGCACCTCACTCAAGGGCATGAGCACAAACGCGCGCTCGTGCCAGCGAGGGTGCGGCACGGTAAGCCTCGGGCTCTGGATTTGGGCATCGCCGTAGAAGATCAGGTCGAGATCCAGCGTGCGCGGCGCGTTGGCGTAGGGGCGCTCGCGGCCGGCGGCGGTTTCTAGCGCTTGGAGAGCCAGCAGCAAATCTGGCGCGGTGAGTCGGGTTTGGAACTCCGCCACCGCATTGATGAAGTCCGGCCCCGACGCCTGCACGGGCGCACTGCGCCAAAGGCTGGACGCGCGAACTTCGCTTGATGAAAGTGCGCTCAGATCCAGAAGGGCTTTGCGGACCGTGCCCTGCGCATCGCCCAGATTTGCACCGACTGCAACAACAGCAGCAACCGGTTCACGCCGCATCTTGCCGGAGCCTGCTCAAGCAGCGGGCGCAGCGCCTGCATCACCCGGTGCCCGAGGCTTTCTGCGGCGGCGGCGCTTTTTCGCGGGGCTGTCTGAGCCGGATGCTTCGCCTGCGCCATCGCCAGCCTGCCCGGGGCTTTCGAAACTGCCTCCTGGCGGAAGAGCCATGCCGGAGGCGCTGCTCGCTGGGGGCGCGGGCCGAGCGGCTTGCTGTGTGGCCTGGCGCGGGGCGGTGCCGCCTTGCCGCGGCTGGCTGCGTTGTTGCTCGCGCTGAAGCTCTTTTTGTTCTTGCACCATGGCTTCGCGGCCCGCGTCGCTTTCCAGCGAGAAGTCTTCCCACCAAGTAGCGAGTTCTTCAGGCACTTCGCCCGCGTCGGCGCGCAGGCGCAAAAAGTCAAAAGCGGCGCGAAAGCGGGGCTGGCTGGCCAGGCCAAAGGGCGTGGAGCCGGTGCGGCGCTCAAAGCGCGGCTGCATCATCCACATCTCGCGCATGTCGCCTGCCAAGCGCCCTCGCCCGCTCACGTCGCCAATGCGCTGGTCAAACACCTCTTCAATCGCTTCTTGCAGCGCAGGAAACGGATGCATGCCGCGCTGCTTGTGTTGCCAAAGGCCATTCACGTCTTGCCAGAGCACGCAGGCAAGCAAGAAGCTGGGTGCCACGGATTTGTTTTCGCCCACGCGGCGATCTGTGTCGGCCAGCGCCGCGCGCACGAAAGGCTCGTCGGCGCGGGCCACGATCAAATCGAGCAGCGGATAAATGCCCGTCTCGAACCCCAGCGCTTTCAGTTGCGCCACGCTTGCCAGCGAATGCCCCGTTTGCAAGAGCTTGAGCATCTCGTCAAACATGCGGCTTTGCGGCACGTCGGCCAGCAGCGGCAGGGCGGGCAGCATGGCCTTTTTGGTTTTGGCTTCCAGGGAAAAGCCAGAGGCGGCCAGCTTGGCCGAAAACCGCAGGGCTCGAACGATTCGCACCGGGTCTTCGCGGTAGCGGGTGGCGGGGTCGCCAATCATGCGCAGGGTTTTGGCGCGCACATCGGCCATGCCCTTGTGAAAATCCACCACCACTTGGCGCGCGGGGTCGTAGTACATCGCGTTGATCGTGAAATCGCGCCGGGTGGCGTCTTCGTCTTGCGGGCCCCAGACGTTGTCGCGCAGCACGCGGCCAGAGGCGTCCACCGCATGCTGCATGCCAGCCAGCTCGGCCTTGGCGGTTTTTTCGTTGCCAGAAACGGTATCGGCCTGCGCGTTGTCGAGCAAGGCGCGGTAAGTGGAGACTTCGATCACCTCATGCTCTCGCCCACGGCCGTACACCACGTGAACGATGCGAAAGCGCCGGCCGATGATGAAGGCGCGGCGAAAGAGGGATTTCACCTCCTCGGGCGTGGCGTTCGTTGCCACGTCAAAGTCCTTGGGGCGCAGGCCCAGCAGCAAATCACGCACCGCGCCGCCCACGATGTAGGCCTCAAAGCCAGCGCGTTGGAGCGTGGCGGTCACGTCCACTGCCCGCTGATCGATGAATTCGGGGTTGATCCCGTGGTCTGCCGCCGGGATTTCGATGCGCTTTCCGGTTTTGGGCTTGGTGCCGCTTTTGCCGCTTGCGCTCGCGTTGGGGCCTGAAAACAGCTTTTGGATGAATTGTTTGATCACGGCCTGTATTGGAACAGAGTAGCGAGCGGCTACTGGATCAGGGAACCCGTTTCACAGGAGATCAGGAGTTCAGGAGGGACAGCCGAGGAAGACTTGGGTCTTTTTTGGACAGAATACCTTGATTGGAACCCTGCCTCAGATAGAAACCCGTTCGCCCTGAGCTTGGTCGTTGGGCATCGCCAGGGGCTTCGACAGGCTCAGCCCGAACGGACAGGCCAGCACATCTGAGACGTGGTTCAAATCCGGCCAAATACATCGTCTGTCCTTTTATTCATTACATTCTTTGCTATCAATTTTATTTTCCTGAAGCTTTCTTGCCTCCTGATCTCCTGTGAAACGGCTGTTCTACAAGGCGGCTGGCCTTAAGCCTCACTGGAGAACAAATCCAAGACTTGCCAACCGCGTGCGAGGGCCAGGGCTCGCAAGGCGTCTGAGGGGTTGGTGGCAATCGGCTGGTCCACATGCTCCAGCAGGGCCAGGTCGTTCATCGAGTCGCTGTAGAAGCTGCTGTGGGTCACGTCGGCCCAGTTTTTTCCGCGTTCGGCGAGCCACTCGGTGACGCGGGTGACTTTGCCTTCTTGCATGCTGGGCGTGCCGTCGATATCCTGGGTGATCCAGCCTGTTGCGTCGCGCTTGAGCTTTACGGCAATCAGGTGTTCGATGCCGAGGCGCTTGGCAATCGGTGCAGTCACAAACTCATTGGTGGCTGTCACGATGACGAGCTGGTCGCCCAACTGGCGATGCTTGTCGATCAAGGCCAGCGCTTCGGGGCGGATGTGTGGCTCGATCACTTCTTGCATGTACTGCGCGCGCGCAGCCTCACCGACGAGCTTGCCCTGGCGCACCACGGCTTCGGTGGCGAAGCGGCAATAAGCTGGGCCATCCAGTTTGCCGAGCTTGTAGTCTGAAAAAAAGGCTTCGTTTTGCGCCGCGAAGGCAACTGGGTCTACCCACCCGAGCCGAACCGTGAAATTGCCCCACTCGTAGTCGGAATCGATGGGCAGCAGCGTGGAGTCGAGGTCAAAGAGGGCAAGGCGCATTGGCGATCACATCGTCTCAAGCATGTGCTTCACCAGCGGCACGGTGATCGGCCGCTGGGTGGCCAGTGCGTGATGGTCGAGCAAATCCAGCAACTGCGTGAGCGAGCCCAAATCGCGGGAAAAGCGCTTCAAGATGAAATCCATCACGTCGTCTTTCAGGAAGATGCCCCG
>JAAFHN010000645.1 GCA_013298415.1 Comamonadaceae bacterium | reverse complement strand
GAGGCCGAGCGCAGGCATTTCTTGGGCCTGATGGCCGAGCAGGCGGATCGCATGGACGCGCTGGTTGCCGATCTGCTCACGCTCTCGCGCATTGAATCTCTGCCCAATGCGCCGCTGGATCGGTGGTTCAGCGTGAGTGAAATGCTCCTAAAAACAGAGCAACATATTAAGCAAATACTAGGACAGGTGGGTGCATTTGCGTTGAGATCTCATTGCGCCAGCGATTTAGAGCTCGCTGCGCACGAAGGCGAGGCCTTCGGTGCGCTTTTGAATCTTTTGACCAATGCCGCTCGCTACTCGCCCGCCGGTGCTCCGATTGAATTGACTGCACGGCTTGACGACTCAGGCAACTTGCTCATGGCCGTGAAAGACGCTGGACCAGGGATAGCCGCCGAGCACTTACCGCGCCTCACCGAGCGCTTTTATCGGGTGGACACGGGCCGCAGCCGCGATACCGGCGGCACCGGCTTGGGGCTTGCCATCGTCAAGCACACCATGCAGCGCCATGGAGGCGCGCTCTTGATCGACAGCACGCTGGGTCAGGGCAGTTGTTTCACGCTGCAATGGCCTGCGGTGCGTCTGCGCTCCCTTGCCTCTTCAGCGTCCAAACCAGAAGACCCCAAAACGCTAGCCCCGTGAGCGCAATCGCAAGCACCGCAGCCGCCCAAAACCCACTGGGCGATTGCCAAGCCTGAATGCCTGCGCCGCCCCAGTAGGTGAGCCACATGCCTCCGCCCAAGCCCATGCCCCAGAGCACGCTGGCGTAGATCACAAACGGCAGCACCGTGACCCGGTAGCAGCGCAGCAAAAACACGCAAATGGTTTGCAGGCCATCAAAGAGCGTGAAGCAGGCGGTCCAATACAAAAGCGTGGTGGCCAGCGCCTGGATCGCGGCATCGGGTGTGTAGGCGCGCACCAGCGCCGGGGCCAGCAGCAAGAGGCAGCATGAGAGCAGGGCATTGGCCATCAAAACGTAGCCAACCGCCTTGCGCGCCAGGGTCTGGGCAAAAGCGGGGTCGCCCGCGCCGATCCAATAGCTCACCCGAGCGCCGCTGGCAATCGAGAGCGACAGAGGCACCATGAAGATGACGGAAGCCACATTGACGCACACCTGGTGTGCCGCAGATGCGTTCACGCCCAAGCGCGCAATGAGCACCGCCATCAAGGTGAACGAGGTGACCTCAAAAAACATCGCCCCACCCGAGGGCAGGCCCATGCGCAGCAGCTCTTTGAGCTTGGCCCAATCCGGCGGCTCTGGCCTTTTCCAGGCCTGTGCGGCTGCGTAGTTGGGGTGGCGCGAGAGCATCCAGAGCGCTGCCACGCACATGGCCGAAAACACCACCACGCTGCCCCAGGCGCAGCCCACCGCGCCCATGGGCTCGATGCCGTAGCCGCCGAATACAAACCACACGGAGCACAGCACCTTGGCTGGCAGCGAGGCCATCTGAATCCACATCACCACCGATGGCTTGGCCATGGCCTGTGAGAGCGTGGCAAAGGCGCGAAACAGCAAGCTCAGTGGCAGCGCGAGGGCTTGCACTTGCAAATAGTGAAGCACGTCGGTGCGCATTTCGGGCGGTACCTTGGCCAAAGTGAGCAGCCAATGCGGAAACAAGAGCAGTACCGCGCCCGCCAGGCTCAGGCCAAGCAGCAAGTAGTAAGCCTGCCGCCAGGCCTTGCCGATTTCTGCAAGCCGCTTGGCCCCAAAGTGCTCCGCATAGATGGGCATGAGCGCCTGCATCACACCCATCATCGCCACGAAGACGCTGGCGTAGATGGACGTGGCGACTGAAAAGGCGGCCAGGGCTTCCGGTGCGTAGCGGCCGGCAATCACGCTGTCGGCCACTGCATAAAACATCACCGCAAGCTGGCCCACCAAGATCGTGCCGCCGTGGCGCGCGATGTGGGTGCGTTCGCTTTGAAGGGTGCGCAGGCTGCCTGGCCCGGCGGCTGGGTTGCCGCTCATGGCTTGCGGATGAAGACGATCAAGTCTTCGTCGTCATCTGCGGGGCGGCGCAGGGTGATCAGTGGTGTCCAAGTGGGGGCAAGTGTGGCAGCGATGCCGGTGCTGTAGGCGTCGGCGTCCAC
>JAAFHN010000502.1 GCA_013298415.1 Comamonadaceae bacterium | reverse complement strand
CATCAACTCCCACATCTGCTCGATTGCGTATCCCATTCTTGAAAACGCCGGGGCGCTGGCGAATACGCGGCTCAAGCAGGCCAGTTTGCTGGAGCAGTAGGGCGTTTTTTCACCGATGCCGGCGCCGTTGCGGCTCGCTTTTTGCTCGTTCAGGTCGTCAATCCCGCGCTTCGTCGCAAGCCGCTTGGTTTGCCGGAACGCAGCAGGCACAGTTCGCTCCATGTTGAATGTTTCGTTCAACAACCTTCTCGGAGCAAGCCATGTTCATCACCGCAAAACAAGCCGCCTTCATTGCCACTGCCGTGGTCGCTGCGCACGCAGTGATTGGCGCGGCCAGCTTCAGCAAACTGCAACGCGAAGCCGATGTGGCCATCATGCCCATCGTGGTTGCCGAGCGCATCGACGTCAAGCCCACGCAAATCTACAAAGCCGAAGCCATCATCGTGCGCGCCAGGGCCGTTGATCGAATCGCTGCGGCATCGAAGCCGGTGGTTCAGTGAACCGGCTGGCGCGCTACAGCTTGAATGCCGACCACTTCCACGCCGTCGCGCACGTAGTGGTCTGAGCCACCGTACACCACCATTTGCCGCGCCGCTCGCGGGCCGAGCACCTTGCTCACCTGCTTCAAGCTCTTTGCAAACTCGCTGTGGTAGGTCTGCGCGGATTTGATTTCCACCAATCCCAGCTGGCCCGTGGGTAAGCCGTTTTCCACAATCAGATCGACCTCTTGGCCGTTGCTGTCGCGCCAAAAATGCAGGCGTGCGCGTTCTCCTTGGTTTTCAAAATACTTGGCAAATTCTGTGATCACCAGGTTTTCAAACAAGCCACCACGCAGCGGGTGCGTGTGCAGTTGCGCTTCGTTTTCAATGCCCATCAGCCATGCGGCCAGACCGGTGTCGTAGAAGTAGATCTTGGGGGACTTGATGAAGCGCTTGCCGATGTTTTCAAACCAAGGCGGCAAGAGAAAAATCACGTAGCCAGTTTCAAGCAGGTTGATCCACGAAGTGATGGTGGTGATCGACACACCCACATCGCTGGCCAAACTTTGGTAGCTGAGCAACTGACCCACGCGGCCCGCACAGAGCCGCACCATGCGCTGGAATTCGCGCATGTTGCGCAGCTCAATCAGCTCGCGCAGATCGCGTTGCACATAAGTCTCAAAGTAGTCGCTGAAAAAGCTTGGCGGTTTCAGCCGCTGTGCATGCACAGCCGGGTATCCGCCGGCATGCATCATGCGAAAGCTGCCGTGCGGCAAGGCAGCGTGATGCAGCTCGGCAATCGACAGAGGCAGGAGCCGCAGAACTGCCGTGCGGCCTGCAAGCGACTGGCGCACGGCCACCATCAAATCAAGCTGCTGGCTGCCCGTGAGCACAAAACGCTTGCCGGGCGCGTTCGCTTGGCCCGCCTGTAGCTCTTGATAGCGCCACTCATCCACCAGCACTTGCACCGAAGACAAAATGTCTGGCAGGCGCTGCACTTCGTCAATGATCGCGCCGTTTGGAAATTGCGCTAGAAATCCGCTCGGGTCAGTCTGGGCGAATCGCCTGGTTGCTGCGTCTTCTAAGTTGGTGTACGGCAGATCAGGAAAGGCTGAGCGACAAAGCGTTGTTTTTCCCGACTGCCGAGGGCCAGTCAGCGTGAGCACTGGGTAGGGCTCTGCTCGCCGAATCAGGGCTTGAAGTAGATGCCTTTGGATTGCCATGGCTTATGTAAATCTCAAGTTGTACTTGATTGTTACATAAATATCTTGATGCCACAAGTACCTGCTCAGTGCAGCTCTTTGGCGTGGTTGATCGTGTATTTCGGGATCTCGATCACGAGGTCTTTTTGGGCGACGAAGGCTTGGCAGCTGAGGCGGCTTTGGGCTTCTAGGCCCCAGGCGCGGTCGAGCAGGTCTTCTTCGTTTTCATCCAGTTCGTTCAGGCTCTCAAAGCCTTGGCGCACGATCACGTGGCAGGTGGTGCAGGCGCAGCTTTGATCACAGGCGTGTTCGATTTCGATGCCGTTGTCGAGCAGAGCTTCGCAAATGCTGTCGCCCACATTGGCTTTGATTTCTTTGCCCTCGGGTGCCAGCTCGGCATGGGGGAGGATTTTGATGATGGGCATTTGGGCGGAGGCTTGGGATCGGGGGCTGGGGCTGGGGCGTGGGCCTTGGTCTTTGGATTGGACTACACGCTGTCGAGCGTTTTTCCGGTGAGGGCTTTTTGGATGCCTGCGTTCATGCGCTCGGCGGCAAAGGCTTCGGTGCCTTTGGCAAGCGCATCGGTGGCTGCTTCAATTTTCGCAGCATCGTTGCTTGATTTGGATTGGGCAGCGCTGCTCATCAAATCCAAAATGGCCTGCCGATCGGCATCGCTGAGCAAGTGGCCATCTGCATTCACCGCAGTTTGTGTGGCCAGGATCAGGCGATCCGCATCGAGCTTGGCCTCAGCCAGCGCGCGGGCGGCCATGTCTTGCTGGGCGGTGCCAAAACTGTCTTGCAGCATGATGGCGATTTGCTCGTCGGAGAGGCCGTAGCTGGGCTTCACATTGATCTGCGCTTCTACGCCGCTGATTTGCTCTTTGGCTTCCACAGCAAGCAAGCCATCAGCATCGACGCGGAAGGTGACGCGGATGCGCGCCGCACCTGCCACCATCGGCGGAATGCCACGCAGGGTGAAGCGCGCGAGGCTCCTGCAGTCGGCCACCAAATCGCGCTCGCCTTGCACCACATGTAGGCTGAGTGCCGTTTGGCCGTCTTGGTAGGTGGTGAAGTCTTGCGCCATGGCGGCGGGGATCGTGGTGTTGCGCGGCACGATGCGCTC
>JAAFHN010000090.1 GCA_013298415.1 Comamonadaceae bacterium | reverse complement strand
GCACCTGTGCCAGCTCGGCAGTCGCGAGCGCCATCCACTGCCGCTGCTGCGCAGCCATCGCCGCAGCGAGCCAACGGGTCAAGGCATTGGCCAGGCCTGGTTGCGTCGTTTGCAAGCGCTCGAGGGACGCGACAGACAGGCCAGCGAGCACGGCATCCTCTTCCGCGATGGCCAAGCCCTGCCCAGCCTCACTGCCAAAAAACGCCTCCACGCCACAGAAGTCACCGGGGCCGAGCTGGATCCCTGCCTTGCCCCAGAGACTGCGCTCGGGAAATGCGCGCGGCAACAGGCCAAGACGCCCCGCCAACACCAGCAGCGCTTGTGGCTCTTGGTGCGTTGCGCCTCGGCAGCTCACGGCAGAGCCTTTGGTATGGCGTTGCAGCTCCAACAGCGCAACCAAGGGCTGCGCGGTGCCAGCATCGAAGGCCGCGTTCGTGCGCAGCAAGCCCACTTCCAGCAGCTGCTCGGCCTGGCGCAAGTGGGCGGTTTGCTCCTCTGGGTCGAAAACTTTCGGGGCTGGCTTGAAGGGGTTGCTGACCATTCGGTCAATTTCAGCATCTCTACTGGTCAATTAGGTATAAACCCACCCCTTTAATCATCAACCAGTTGTCATTTCTCACCAGAACCCGCCGCTGCGTGGCAAAGCAGACGAAGAGTTGTGCATTTTTTCACGGCAATCGAAACACATCGGCTTGCGCGTAAAACACCGGCTCGGCATTGCTGGGATGCCATCCCGGCACGCCGAGCACGGGAAGCGGCACAAAAAATCGGCCTGGGAAGATGCCCTCGCTGCTCGCTTGTGCCTCAAATTTCGCACGCAGTGCCGCTGCCAACACACAGTCACGCTCCGGGGCCGTGCAAGGCCGCGCAATCCGCAGCGCAATCACATGCGCCGTGATGTTCAGGCGTGGGGCGGCCAATTTTTCGAGCAAGGCATGGCCAAAAAGCGAGATCCGCAAGCCGCCGTTCAACCAGCTGGCACGCGGGTCATGCAGCGCATTCAGCCACCGGCGCTCTGCCAGCGCGCGGGCAATGTGGGCGGCGCGCTCGCCCCAAAGCACAGCGCCGTTTTCGTCAAACACCGTGATCGCGTCGCGCAGCTTGCCGCGTGTGCCACCGATGCCGCGCTCAGCAATTTCCTGCCCCTGCAGGCGATTGAGCATGGCTTTGGTTTGCGGGTATTGCAGCCAGGCCAAGGCATTGAGCGCATCGTGCAGGTTCTCGCGCGTTGGCACTTGTTTCGTCTGTGCGATGAAGGCTTCGTAGGGCGTACCCGAGGGAAGTGCGTCGGCGGCCACGAATCGCACCGGGCCGGGTGAGGCGTTCAGCGCGACGTGCAGGCTGTCGCCACTGGCGGTGGCTTCTAGGATCGGACGGGCAGTGGCGCGCCAGTCAGCAAGCCAGGGGGCTTGCCAGTCGACGGCATTCAGGGTTGTTGCAGGCGCTGGATTGGGCTGCGGCTTCGGCTTTGTCGTCTGCGGGGTCGGCAAGGCGGTTCGGGGCCTTCAGCTGTGCAGCCGCCAAGCAAGCGTCTCGCCGCCGCGCAGGGGCTTCAAATCCGCCGCGCCAAAGGGCACGGCTTCGGGCAGCGCAAAGGCTTCGCGCTTCAACTGCACCGTTTGGGTGTGAGCGGGCAAACCGTAGAAGGCCGGGCCGTTTTTGGAAGCGAACGCCTCCAAGTGCTGCAACGCGCCTGCGCCGTCAAAGGCTTCGGCATACAACTCCATCGCGCTCATGGCGGTGAAGCAACCCGCGCCGCACACGCTGGCTTCTTTCATTTGGCTGGCATGGGGCGCGCTGTCGGTGCCCAAAAAAAAGCGCGGCGAGCCGGAGGCCACGGCATCCATCAGGGCTTGGCGGTGAATCTCGCGCTTGAGCACGGGCAAGCAGTAGTAGTGCGGGCGAAGGCCCGAGCCCGCGCCGCCAGTGAAGATGGCATTGCGGTTGTAGAGCAAGTGGTGGGCGGTCACGGTGGCTGCAATGTTGCCGTGAGCTGTTGCCACAAACTGCGCGGCTTCTTTGGTGGTGATGTGCTCAAACACAATTTTGAGCGCGGGGAAATCTTTGAGCAGCGGGGCCATCGTGCGCTCGATGAACACGGCTTCCCGGTCGAAGAGGTCGATGTCACTGTCGGTGACTTCGCCGTGGATCAAGAGCAGCAAGCCGTGGCGCTGCATGGCCTCCAGCGTTTTGTAGGTCTTGCGGATGTCGGTCACTCCCGCGTCGCTGTTGGTGGTGGCACCTGCGGGGTAGAGCTTCAGGGCCACGATGCCTGCGGCTTTGGCGCGGGCAATTTCGTCCGGCGGTGTGTTGTCGGTCAAGTAGAGCGTCATGAGCGGCTCAAACTGCATCCCCGCAGGCACCGCAGCCAAGATGCGCGACTTGTACGCGAGTGCTTGCTCGGTTGTCGTGATCGGTGGCCGCAAATTCGGCATCACAATCGCCCGCCCAAACTGCGCTGCGGTGTAAGGCACCACCGCCTTCAGCGCCTCCCCATCCCGCAAATGAACATGCCAGTCGTCGGGTTTGAGGAGGGTGATGTGCTCGGTCATGGCGCTGATTTTATGCTTATATTTTGATAGCAACTATACAAGCATCTGATTGGACAACACAGCAAAAAGCCCTGATTCGGATCGTGCCTCAGATGCGCCAACCCGTCCGTTCGGGCTGAGCCTGTCGAAGCCCCTGGCGATGCCCAACGACCAAGCTCAGGGCGAACGGGTTTCTATCTGAGGCATGGTCCGAATCAAGTAAAAAGCCGCTCGAAAGCGGCTTTTTGCATCTGCTTGAAGCGCCGCTGCGGCCCTCTGCGGCCCTCTGCGGCCTTCGGGGGCCTGCGCGGCGCAGCGTCAATGCTGGAGGATCTTGTTCAGGAAATCCTTGGTGCGCGGTTGGCGGTTTTCGGGGTGACCGAAGAACTCGTCTTTGGAGCAGTCTTCCAAGATTTTTCCGCCCACGTCGATGAAGATCACGCGGTTGGCCACTTTGCGGGCAAAGCCCATTTCGTGGGTCACGACCATCATGGTCATGCCTTCTTTGGCAAGGCCCACCATCACATCCAGCACCTCGCCCACCATTTCGGGGTCGAGTGCAGAGGTGGGCTCATCGAACAACATCACGATGGGGTCCATTGACAGGCTTCGGGCAATGGCCACGCGCTGCTGCTGGCCGCCAGAAAGTTGGCCGGGGAATTTGTCTTTGTGCGCCATGAGGCCCACGCGGTCGAGGTATTTCAAGCCTCGCTCATGCGCTTCATCGGGGCTACGGCCGAGCACTTTGACTTGCGCAATGGTCAAGTTCTCCGTCACGCTGAGGTGAGGAAAAAGCTCAAAGTGCTGAAACACCATGCCCACGCGGCTGCGCAGCTTGGGCAGGTCGGTTTTGGGGTCGTGTACAGCGGTGCCGTCCACCCAAATTTCGCCTTGCTGCACCGGCTCCAGCGCGTTCACGGTTTTGATGAGGGTGGATTTGCCCGAGCCAGACGGGCCACAAACCACCACCACTTCGCCCTTTTTGATGGTGGTGGAGCAGTTGTTGAGCACCTGCACTGGGCCGTACCACTTGGAAATGCCTTTGATTTCGATCATGAATGTGTTCTCCGAGACGCAGCTGGGTTTAGCGAATGATCGCGACTTTGGTTTGAATGCGTTTGACGATGTAGCTCAAGCCCAAACACATGAAGAAGTAAACGACGGCGGCAAGCAAATACGCTTCCACCGGGCGCCCGAGGTTTTTGCCCGCAGTCTCAAAGCCTTTGAGCATGTCGTATGCACCGATGGCGTACACGAGCGAGGTGTCTTGAAACAAGATGATGGTCTGCGTCAAAAACACAGGCAGCATGTTGCGAAAGGCTTGCGGCAGGATCACGAGCTGCATGTTTTGCCCGTAAGTCATGCCGAGCGAGCGGCCCGCAAACACCTGTCCGCGTGGGATCGACTGAATGCCTGCGCGCACGATCTCCGAGAAGTACGCAGCTTCAAACGCGATAAAGGTGATCACGGCACTGGTCTCTGCACCCAGCGGCCTGCCAATCGCAAAAGGGATCAGCAAAAAGAACCACAGGAGCACCATCACCAAGGGGATCGAACGCATCACGTTCACATAAAGCGTGGCAGGCCATTCCAACCATTTGATGCCAGACAAGCGCATCAGCGCGAGCATCGTGCCCAAAATGATGCCGCCCACAGTGGCCACCACCGTGAGCCAGATGCTGAAGTAAAAGCCTTTGAGAACAAAGGGACCGATGACGGACCAGTCGAAAAATGTGAGATCTAAATTTCCCATGATCGCGCCTCCTTCAATGCCCGGCCATGCCGCCAGCGGCTACGAAGCCGGGCACACGGGTTTTGCGTTCGATCAAAGCCATCACGCGGTTGGCCGAAAAGGCCGAGATTGCGTACAGCACGCTGACGGCCAGGTACATCACGATGGGTGCGGAGGTTTCTTCGCCCGATTGGCGGGCAAAGAAGGTGAGCTCGGCAATCGACACGGCAAAGGCCACAGACGAGTTCTTGATGATGTTCATCGACTCGCTCGTGAGCGGCGGAATCACGATGCGCAGCGCCATCGGCAAGAGCACATAGCGGTAAGTTTGCGGGGTGGTAAAACCGACCGCCATACCTGCGTAGCGCTGGCCTCGCGGCAAGGCCTGGATACCGGAGCGCACTTGCTCAGATATTCGAGCGGATGTGAAAAAGCCGAGCGCCAAAATCACGAGCACCACCGAGGGCACGTCTTTGAGTGGCGGGATGATCGCTGGCACCACGAAGTACCACAGGAAGATCTGCACCAGAAGTGGGATGTTGCGAAATAGCTCAGTCCACGCTGTGCCCAGGCGCACGAGCCAAGGGTTGTCGGGCAGGGTGCGGATCGTGCCCATCAAAAGCCCGAAAAAGAGGGCCACCACCAAGGCACCAGCGGCGACGAAGAGCGTCCAGCCCCAGGCCGTGATGATCCAGTTCAAATACGTTTGATCGCTGCCCTTGCTGAAACCGGCCATGCAGCCCGCGATCATCTCGCCGGTGGTGGTTTCTTTGCAGAAAATTTGTAGTTGCTCAAAAGCCATTGGCTCTCCTCAGGTATTGCCCTTGTGTGGTTGACTCGCTCGCGTTGGCGCGGGCCTAGCGAGGGTTCTACCCGGTTTGGGAGCTCTTCGCAAGGCGGTAACTGCGGGGCGCTGGGTACAGCGTACGCAATTTCAGTGCCGGGCTTTTTTGGGCGCTCTGGCAGCGATTTGCTGGCAGAAGGCCCAAAAAAACCCCGCTGCCACGGATGCAGCAGCAGGGCTTTGGAGAAGCGGCGGCTTACTTCTTCGCGTAGTCTTCCATCGGGCGGCTGTTGGGGTTAGCCCATGCAGCTTTGGTGCTTTCCGAAGCGGCCAGGCCCAAGCGGGTGTTCTTCGGTGGGATGGGTTGCACGAACCACTTGTCGTAAATTTTGGCGAGTTCACCGGATTTGACGAGGCCTGCGATGACTTCGTTGCCAAGCTTCAGCATCGCTGCGTCGTCCTTGCGCACCATGATGGCAATGGGCTCCACGTTCAACACTTCGCCTGCAATCTTGAAGTCAGCAGGCGTTTTGGCGTTGGCAATGTTGCCAGCCAGGATCTGGCCGTCCATCACGAATGCGTCGGCGCGGCCGGTCTCAAGCAACAAGAAGCTGTCGGCATGGTCTTTGCCGAACACTTCTTTGAAGTCCACGCCAGTGGCGCGCTCGTGCTTGCGCAGGTGCTGCACAGACGTGGTGCCCGTGGTGGTGGCCACGTTTTTGCCGTTGAGCTGATTGATCGTCGTGATGTTGCTGTTGGCTTTCACCGCAATGCGCACTTCTTCCACGAAGGTGGTGTTCAGGAAAGACGTTGGTGGTGGAGCCGCACTCGATGTCCACTGTGCCGTTTTGCAGCAGCGGAATGCGGTTTTGCGAAGTGACTGCCTGGTACTTGGTCTCGACTTTCTTGCCTGCGGCTTTTTCCACGGCCGCCAAAATGCGTTGACACACTTCAACGTGGTAACCCGCGTATTTGCCATCACCCAAGGTATACGACAGCGCGCCTGAAGACTCACGCACGCCCATGGTGATGGCGCCAGAGGCCTTGGCTTTGTCGATGGCTGAAGGCGCTGCTGCGGCTGCAGGAGCTGCTGGGGCCGCGGCTGGTGCTTGCGCCGAAGCGATGCTGGCGACACAAGCCAATGCGGCGATGGCCAAAAGTTGCTTTTTCATGAATGCTCCAAAAGGGAAGTGACGGGAAGGGAAGTAAAGAAAAGGAACAGGTGAGGAATTGGGGCCGACAAAAGAGCAGCCTTGCGCCTTACAACGGAATTTTAGGAATCAGGGCCTGCGGGGAAACACCAGTGAGCCCAGCAGTTTTAGGGTTATCCAGCAAAAGCCACTGCGCCGGTAAGGGTTGAAAAAGCCACTTGAGCAGTGCAGCCTCAATTGGGCACTTGATCGGTGGGGTAACGCCAAAAGTCACGCAGCAGCGCGCCAAGTGGCATGTTCATGCTGACGTTGTTCGGCTCGATTGGCTTGGTAAACCAACGGTCGTACAAGGGGTAGATTTCGCGCGATGTGATGATGCGCTTCATCTCCTCGTCCACAGTGCGCTTGAACTCTGCGTCGCTGCGGCTCAACATGATGGCCAGCGGCTCGATCGTGAGCTGCCGACCCATCACTTTGAACATTTTTGGATCGGGTCTGCCCGCAATCAAGCCAATCAAAATGGCCTCATCCAGCGCCAGCGCATCGGCTTCGCCGCGCTCCAGCATGCGGAGCGCCGACACATCGTCTTTCACTTCGATGATTTGCAATTTCAGCAAGCGCTCGGCATTGATCCGATTGACTTCGCGCACCGCCGTGGTGCCGCTGACCACAACCATGCGCGCCGCTTGCAAGTTATTGATGTCGGTCGCAGGATTTTTGGCCAGCACCGCATAGCGAATGCCAGTGAGGTAGTGCGGCACGGTGAAGGCCACGCGCTTGCGGCGATCTGCGTTGTTGGGCGTCACGCCGCATTCCAAATCGGCTTTGCCCTGTTCGATCATTTCCACGCGCGTGGTCACGGAAGACAACACGTAATTGAGCTGCAAGTCCTTGAGCTTTAGCTTTTGCTTCACGGCGTCTGCGATCTTTTTGCACAGGTCAACCGTGTACCCGATGGGCTTGTTTTCAGGGTCCAGGTACGAAAAGGGTGCGAAATCCTCTGCGTGCGCGATCGTGAGCTTGCCGCTGGCCTTGATGCGATCCAACACAGGGGTTTGTGCAACCACCGTGGTAGCTGCGAGCAGCCCGAAGGCGCAGATTGCCGAAAAAAGTTGCCGAGGTGTCATGAATGAACTCCGTTCGCAGCGAGTGGCCAGACCAAGGAATGGGACCAGCGGATGCTTGCTCAGCTTTGAGCTGAGCAAACAACGTGCCAAACATCACAGCAGCGCGGATTGGGGGCGGACTGTAATGAGCTTGTCACATTCCCGCAAATGCCCATTGCGCCACACATCATGCAAGAGATGCATACGCCTTGTCACAGGGGATTTTCCCGATGACGCTACTTTTTGTATAGCAACAAATGATTTAAATACCTGGACAGAGGGCCAATATGACTTCAAAACTGCGCTGGATGGGTGCGCAGGTACTCCCACAAGGATTGCGCACTGGGCTTTTGGCGGCGGCCCGCGTCTTGCGGCCGCTCACGGTAGGCCCGCAACTCAAGCGTCTGCTGCAAGTGTTCGGCCAGCTCGCCAGCGGCGCTGGTAAGCCGCTTGGCTTTCAGTTCGCGCTTCACGCTGCTCATCGGCAAAAACGCGATGCCCAGGCCTTCCAGGGCCATGGCCTTCAAGCCCTCGGCCATGTCGGTTTCGTAGACGCGATCCAAATGCACGGCCTGCGGGGATTGCTTCAGCAGCACGTCCACGACCCGGCCAAGATAAGCACCCGGCGCATAGCCCAGGTAGGGCAGCGGCGATGCTGGCCTGCCGGGGCATTGGTAAACCGGCCTGCCATCGGCATCGGCGCGGGCAAAGGGCGCGATCACCTCTTGGCCGAGGCTCAGCATTTCATAGCGCGCGGGATCAAGCTGCAAGGGCTGGGAGGGATGGTGGTAAGCAATCAGCAAATCGCACGAGCCCTCGACAAGACGCATCGCAGCATCGTGCACATTCATCGCGATCAGGCTGCTTTTGATCGGCCCAAAGCCCTTGCGCAGCGCACTCACCCACGAGGGAAAGAAGGTGAAGGCCAGCGAGTGCGGCACAGCAAACTCAATCACGTCTTGCCCCACGCTGGCGTGGCCCCGCAGCATTGCGCGGGTGGATTGCAGGTTTTGGAGCATCTCAAGCGCTTGCTTGTAAAGCGTTTCGCCCGCCAAGGTGAGGCGCGTGGGGTAGGAGCTGCGGTCCACCAAATCGGTGCCCGCCCAGGCCTCCAGCGACTGGATGCGGCGAGAAAACGCGGGCTGGGTGACATGCCGCAGCTGAGCCGAGCGCGAGAAGCTGCGCGTCT
>JAAFHN010000503.1 GCA_013298415.1 Comamonadaceae bacterium | reverse complement strand
GGGACACGCCATTCATCGGGGCTTGGCTCGGCTTGGCCGAGCCAGGCGCAGCAGCGGGCACGGTCTTGGGCGGACAAGCTGCCTACGTTTTCACCATTCCACCGCAGCTCGCCCGTGTAGGGCAGCACACCCGCCATAAGCTTGAGCAAGGTGCTTTTGCCCGCGCCGTTGGGCCCAACGATGGCGGTAAAGCATCCGGCACGGATTTTCAGGCTCAGATTCTCAAAAACAACGTGTTTTCCGATCACTGTCCTAGCATTGATTACATCTATTGCTATGGATTCAGGAGTCATTGCAGAGGCACTCACAGTGGCCTCCGGTGCAGCCGCCACAGCAAGTAAAGCCCGCCGACGATGGCGGTGACCACACCCACGGGCAGCTCTTGCGGCGCGGTGAGGCTGCGCGCAAGGGCATCGGCAAGAGCAAGCAGCAAGCCGCCAATCAAGGGCGAAAGCAGCAAAAGCGCCCGGTGCTGCGATGCGCCCAAGGCCCGAGCCACGTGAGGCGCGGCCAGGCCCACAAAGGCCACCAAACCTGTTTGCGCCACCGCCACGCCGGTGCAAAGTGCCAGCAGCGCAACGAGTGCCCATCGCAGTGGCGAAAGGCGCTGGCCCAGGCTGAGTGCTGTGGCATCGCCAAGCGCCATCGCGTCCAAGCCACGCGCCAGCGCCCAGGCCATGCCCCAAGCAGGCAGCAGCACGCAAGCCATCAGCATGCAGCCTGCGAGTGAGACGAATGCCGTCGTTCCCAAGTTGAAGGCCTGCATCGTCGTCAACACCTCGGGGTGGCGCGATGTGATGAGCGAAGTGACGGCCCCCAACACCACGCCCACCACCACGCCCGCCAGCAAAAGCCGCAAGCTCTGCGCCGCGCCGCGAGCCAAAGCCAAGCTCAAACCCACGCCGAGTGCTGCGCCCAAAAAAGCTGCGCCGCCCAGACCGATCTGCGCCCACCAGCCCGCAGCGGCTGGCCCCAATCCGAAACCGACGAGCGCCAACGCAACCGCCAGCGCTGCCCCAGAGGCGCTGCCCAGCAAGAAGGGATCGGCCAGCGGGTTGCGAAACAAGCCCTGCGCCAGCGCGCCTGACAGCGCCAACAGCGCCCCAGCCAGCCAGGCACCCAAGGCCCGAGGCAGGCGAATCTCCCAAAGGATCACCGAATGCAAATCCTCAGATGCCCCCTGCCCCAACCACCCCGCCGCGCCCAGGCTCAAGCCCAGCGCCACAGCCAGCGCACCAAACATGGCGAGCAGTGCGACGGTGCTGAGGTGGGAGACAGACTTCACAGGAGATCAGGAGAAAAGGAGGAGCAGCCGAAAGGTCTGGAAGATTTGCACGTGAGTCATGGAGCGGCCTGCAGAAACGAGCGGGCGCAGGTCCGCGAACCCAAAAAGCTCGGGCCGTTTTTCCTGATCTTCTGATCTCTTGTGAAACATGTCCGCATGGCCCTACCCCTTCAAGCACCCAGCCAACTCCAAAGCAGCTTCGCCCATCCGAGGCCCTGGGCGCACCACGATGTCGGCCTGTTCGGGCTTCAAGCTGCACACCTGGCTTTTTTGCAGCGCAGTGATGCGGCTCCAGCCGGGGCGGCTGGGCATTTCTTGGGTGGCGCGAACGCTTGCGATGATGCGATCTGGGTTGGCGGCCACCACATATTCCGGGCCGATTTGCGGGAAGGGGCCCATCGACGGCGGCACGATGTTGACCAAACCCAAGGATTTCAGCGTTTCGCCGATGAAGCTGGCCTCGCCTGCTGCGTACAGGCCCGATCCGGCCTCGAAGTAGACGCGCTGGCCCCGCACCGCTTGCGGCACGGCAGCCGCAGCCCGGGCCATCTGCGCTCGAATCCCCGCCCACACGGCTGGCGCTCGCGGCGCGCCGGGGTTGAGCAACGCATCCAGTCGCTCAAGCGTGGATTTCACGTCGCTGGCCATCATCGGCTCCAGGCTCACCACCCGAACGCCCAATGCCCGCAAGCGATCTTGCGCGCGGGTGCTCTTGGCCATCAAAACCAGATCCGGTTTGGCAGCCACGATGGCCTCGACGTTCGGGTCCATCCCGCCGCCCATCTTGGGCACGGATTTCACCGATTCCGGCCAATTCGTAAAACGATCCACCCCCACCAGCTTGTCGCAATGGCCGAGCGCGCAAACGCTCTCAGCAAGCGCAGGCAACAAACTCACAATGCGCTGCGGGGGCTGGGCGAAAGTGGTGCGGGCTTGCAGGTCGTCGGTGATGGTTTGGGCGTGGGCTGGGGCTAGGGAGCCGACAGCCGTTTGAACGCAAAGGGCGCAAAGGAGACGCGAAGGGCGCGAAAGAACAGCCGAAAGTTTGGTTTTCAGAAGGTTGGGGACGCTTTTGATGAAAAAATGCACCCCTGTCCAGGTGAAATCAATGCATGTAGCTATATTTTTCATAGTGATTGGGATTGACTCTGCGCCCTTTGCGTATGTTTTGCGCCCTTCGCGTTCATCTGGATTCCTGCCCCGCCCAAGCCGCCACGATCTCTGACAAACGCTTCAGTCCATCCGTCAACGCCGCAGGCCCGGGTTGCAGGATTTCTGGGGATTTGATCTCGTAGAGGTGTCCGGACTTCACGGCCTTGATCTCGCTCCAGCCGGGCCGGGCTGCCACTTTCTCCGGGCGGAATTTTTTGCCGCACCAACTGCCGATGATGATGTCGGGGTTTGCTTGGATCACGGCTTGGGGGTCGGCGATCACGCGGTTTTTGCCGAGGGATTGGGTACTCAGCTGCGCGAAGCAGTCGTCTCCGCCCGCAATGCCGATCAA
>JAAFHN010000514.1 GCA_013298415.1 Comamonadaceae bacterium | reverse complement strand
CTTGGCGGCCTTGCCAATCCAATACCCACCGGATGGTTGTGGTTTTTCTGTGTGCATCGCTTGACCTTGAGGTTACATGAAGGTTTCAAATTCGTCCATGGTAGCAAGCAATTTCACCTATCCCCTGGCAGGGCTGCACTGCGCCAAATGCGTTGGGCGGGTGCAGGCAGCCCTTGCGCCATTTGCCGAGCAAGTGATCGTCAGCCTGTCCCCAATGCAAGTTCAATTGACTGGCATACACGGGAACGCAGCGCTTGGCGAACTGCAAAACGCGGTACGAGCCGCTGGCAGCTATGAGTTGCTTGCCCAAGCAGCCGCAACGCAGTCCGCCATGCCAGCATCTTTGACAGCGAGCCCGCCTGGCGCAGGCGAGTACACCAATCCCAGCTGGCTAGAAACCTACCGGCCTTTGCTCTTGATTTTGGCTTTCATTTTTACGGCGAGCATCTTGGTGCAGCTCGGTCAGCATGCCGGGCATGGCATGGGTTTCGGCGCAGTTTCGAGCATGGAAACCATGCGATATTTCATGGCTGGCTTTTTCCTTGTTTTTGCATTTTTTAAGCTGCTCGATGTCAAAGCCTTCGCAGACGCATACGCGGGCTACGACCTCATCGCCGCACGCTGGCCAGCTTGGGGGCGAATCTATCCTTTCGTGGAACTTGGCTTGGGTGTCGCGTATTTGGCCAACTTCGCACCCCGCACCACGCTCTGGCTCACCTTACTCGTCATGGGCGCATCTGCGATCGGCGTGATCCGCGCCGTTTTGGACAAACGGCGCATCCGCTGCGCCTGCTTAGGCTCAGTCTTTCAACTGCCCATGAGCACCGTCACCATCGTCGAAGACGTGGGCATGGTGCTGATGGCTGGCGTGATGTTGGCTCTGCTTTGAGGCGAACTTTCCGCGCCTGACTCACTCTCAATGCCTATGCGTCGCTGCTTCCTGGTTTTTCTGATGCTTCTGCTGTGCTTGCGCGCGGTGGCTGCTGATGCCATGGCTTTCAACGTGATGCCGGATACCCCACAGGCCGCGCGGGCCAGCTCGACGCTCGACCAGCCGCTCGCAGCGCCGTACGCGTGCCACGAAACCCAGGCCTCGGATGACATGGCGACCGATGTCGATGCCTGTGCCAGCTGCCAGGTGTGCCATTCGGCCACCATGACATGCGCGGCTTCGCATCTGAGCTTGGGGCCTGCTGCCACAGCCGCACCCTGCGCTGCTGCTTGGACGGGCTACTGCGCCGTACTTGCACCGAGCTATAAGCCACCCATTCTCTGAAAAAACACAGCCGTATTGCGTCCGCGGTCGACTCAACTGCGGGCAGATTTGTCTTTGTTTCGGAGAATGCAATGAAGAATTTAAGTCGCTCATGCCTGCTGATGCTGGGCATTGCTTTGGTCGCTGCGCCCCATGCAGCGCCTGCACAAGTAAAAGCGGCACCAGAAGCCGCCATCGCCAAAAGTCGCGCAGCTGCTGACCCCCGTCAAACCGTGCCTGAGCTTGCCTACCGCAGCGCTTTTGCAGCAAGCGCAGCTGAGGTATCTCTTGGCAGTACAGATTGGCGCGAAGCCAATGTGCGCGTGGGTCAATACAAGCGTGGCCATGTTGACATCTTGAAGCAAGAGCTTGCCGAGCCAGTGCTCCCTGCCACACCCGCCACACCCGCCACACCGGCGGCAAGCAAGCCCGCGCCCAGTGGGCTTCACCCCCACAAGCACTGAGGCCTCAATCATGAAGTTGAACCGACTTTGGACGGCGCTTGCTGTTGCGTTGCTGATGGGCGGCTGCGCAAGCCTCGCACCCGATGGTGGTGCGGGACCCTTGATCGCCATTGCAGAGCCCACCCTCAAACAGTTTGATGTGCGGGCGCCGAGCGAGCACACCCAAACCCATTCGAGCGCGGAGCAAACGCTTGACGCGTTGCTCGCGCAGTCGCCAATGTCCATGGATACGGCGGTACGCATTGCATTGCTCAGCAACCCTCGCGTTGCATCTGGCTTCGCACAATTGCGCATCAGCGATGCCGAGCGGGTGCAGGCGATGACGCTGCCCAACCCGCACCTCGCCATTGCTCGCGCAGTGGCGGGCGACAAGCGCATGCGCGAGCAAGCCATCGGCATCAATGTGCTGGGTTTACTCACCTTGCCCTGGCGCAGCCAGATACAAAGCAAGCAAGTCGAACTGGCCACACTTCAAGCCGCGCAAGACATGCTGCAAGTCGCCGCGCAGGCGCGCAAGGCATGGATCAGCGCGGTGGCCGCCAGACAAAGCGCGGTCTATGCCGAAGACAGCACCACCGCTGCCGAAGCCGCTGCAGAGCTTGCACGGAGAATGACTTCGGTGGGCAATTGGAGCCGCCTGAACCACGCAAAGGTGCAGGCTGCATTGCTCGATGCGCGCACCCAGCAGGCCCGCGCAGAAAACATCGCCACAATGGAGCGCGAACGCCTGGTGCGCGCCCTTGGACTGTGGGGCAATCAAACGCGTTTTGAGCTGCCAAACAGGCTGCCAGACTTGCCCAAAGCAATGCGTGAGGCCCAAGGAATTGAGGCGCAGGCCTTGAGCCAACGCTTGGATGTGCGGTATGCGCGGCTAAAAGCAGAGGCTGTAGCAAAGTCGCTTGGGCTGACCCAAGCAACGGGTGTGGTGAGCGCGCTCGACTTGAGACTTGGGCGCGGAACCACAGTCGACCAAAACAGCGGCGATAAAGAGCGCAAGCGCATGTGGGAGCTGGAGTTGCCTATTCCCA
>JAAFHN010000269.1:1943-4681 GCA_013298415.1 Comamonadaceae bacterium | reverse complement strand
ACCACGTCGTTTTGCGCATACACGCTGGCAGACGACACATAAACAAAGTGCCCGCAGCGCCCAGATAGCGCGGCTGCTGCACGCCGCACCAAGCCGGGCTGGCTGGATACGTCCACTGCCGCGTCCCAACTTTGTGCTGCCAGCCGCGCATCGCTGCCTGGATCGGTGCGATCCAGGCGCAAGAGTCTCGCGCCCTGAGGCAGCTCGCCCGTGATCCCACGCGAGGCACAAGTCACATCGTGCCCTGCCGCCAAGGCCAGCCGAGCCACGTGCCCACTCAGCCATCCTGTGCCGCCCAACAAAAGGAGCTTCATTGCGGTTTGCCTTTCAAATCCAAAACCTGTCGATCCCTATAGAATCAAGCACCGGGCCCAAGCATTTGTGGCCCGGTTTTTTTTGGCTTGTTGATGTTCGTTTCAAGTGGCCAAAAGTTCCGGGCTCGCAGTCCAAGCGCTCACATTCTTCCATTGAGTTTCAGGAGCATGTGACATGCAAATTTTCGACTACGACAACGTTCTTCTTCTCCCTCGCAAATGCCGGGTGGAAAGCCGCAGCGAATGCGACACCTCGGTGCAGCTTGGCGCGCACACCTTCAAGATCCCTGTCGTGCCCGCCAACATGAAAACGGTGGTCACAGAGGCCCTCTGCGAATGGCTCGCCGATCACGGCTACTTCTACGTGATGCACCGCTTTGACATCGACAACATCGCCTTTGTGCGCCGCATGAAAAGCTCTGGCCGCATCGCCAGCATTTCGCTCGGCGTAAAAGCGCCTGACTACGCCACCGTGGATGCGCTCGCCGCCGCAAACCTTTCGCCCGACTACGTGACGATCGACATCGCGCACGGTCACGCCGACAGCGTGAAAAACATGATCGCGCACTTGAAGGCCAAGCTGCCCGATGCCTTCATCATCGCGGGCAACGTGGGCACGCCTGAGGCCGTGATTGATTTGGAGGCCTGGGGCGCAGACGCGACCAAGGTGGGCATCGGCCCGGGCAAGGTGTGCATCACGCGCATGAAAACCGGCTTCGGCACGGGCGGCTGGCAGCTCTCAGCGCTCAAGTGGTGCGCCCGCGTGGCGACAAAACCCATCATTGCCGATGGCGGCATCCGCGAGCATGGCGACATTGCCAAAAGTGTGCGCTTTGGAGCCACCATGGTGATGATCGGCAGCATGCTGGCCGGCCACGAAGAAAGCCCAGGTGCCACCGTGGAGGTGGACGGCAAACTCTTCAAAGAGTACTACGGCAGTGCCAGCGATTTCAACAAAGGCGAATACAAGCACGTGGAAGGCAAGCGCATCCTAGAGCCCGTGAAAGGCAAGCTGGAAAACACCCTGCGCGAGATGCAAGAAGACGTGCAAAGCTCGATCAGCTACGCAGGTGGCAAAAAACTCGCGGACATCCGAAAAGTGAACTACGTGCTGCTGGGTGGGGACAACGCGGGGGAACACATTTTGATGTGAGTGGGGGCGTAGCGGCGACCTCGTCCTGGGCGCTCGCATCCCTTCAGCGTCGGCGTTGCACTACGCAGCGCTTTTCCTGAGCCGTGGAGTGCTGTGCTTTGCAACGTACTCCTGCAGCACGCCATCCATGCGGGCTTGCCAGCCATCGCCGGTGCCGCGAAAGTAGCTCAACACTTCTGGGCTGTAGCGGACTGAGACCAGCAACTTCTTGTTCTCAGACTTCGGCCGCCCGCGGACCGCAGCAATCGGGACCATTGCTTGCAACTGTGCAGCAGTCAAGGGCTGCGCATCAGGGTCTGCCTTCGCGGCGCGAAGAATCTGGCGATTCTCAGCCTCGGTGGGCATGACGATCTCGCGCTTAAAGGTGGTTTTCGACATAGTGCTTAACCTCTTTTCGTTCGGCATACCGCAAGCTGATGACGCGCCGCGCCTTGGGGCGATCAACGAATGCCACGTAGTAGAGACGATTGCCCTCTGGAACAAGACCAATCATGCGCACCTCGTCATATCCAAATCGCTCATCCACCCAAACGAGTGCCTCATCCCACGCGAGTTTGTCAGCGAAGGCGAGCGACACCCCGTGCGAAGCAAGGTTGAGCTTGTCTTTGTCGGGATCGAATTCAATGCGCACGCATTTATTGTAGCTACTGAAAATCGATCAGCCAAGCAGGTTGTGTCGCGCAGCGACCGTCGTGTACCCGCCAGCAAAAGGTCGAGAATCTGAAAATGCGGTTTGGCCCCCTGCATGCGGACGCTCGAGCCGCGCTTGTGGCGGGCGGCGAACCCCAGGCCAAGCTCAACTTCTTTGAGCCGCCGCGCAGGCTTTCGCGGAGAGCTTGATGAAGCTTTGGTATGAGTTGACGGCTTGTTCGGTCATGGCCTCCAAATTTCAGACATGTCACTAGGTTCCAGGCGAGACGTCTGGGTAGCTGACTGTGCAGAGCGTGGACGTGGGCAGGTGCTGGTTGTGAAGCCTAACGATCGACATGAGTGGCCGCCGGAAACTGTCCGCTCGATGGAGGGGTTAGGCCGATGCGGCTGGCGTTTGTTCACCAGCGAACTTCTCGAATCTGGGCTTGTAGCGAAGGGCATACTCAACCAACCCAAAAGTGAACTCAAGGATTGATTCTGCCTGCTGATGCTCGATCTGCAAGCTAATGTCATGTGCGGCCGTGTTGCCTAGCTTTCGCAGGACTTCGCCCCACGCAAGCATTCCAGGTTCGATGAATCCTTTGGCGCGTAGTTCGGCCACTCCGCCGTACAGATCTCTT
>JAAFHN010000269.1:0-1933 GCA_013298415.1 Comamonadaceae bacterium | reverse complement strand
CAAGCACTTTGTAGAGCGCCTCAAGCGTCTTTCTGCACATCAGTGCACAAGCCGAAAATGCGCCGGCACGGAAGCACACTCGTGCTTCGTGAAAGCAGCGACTTACCTCAAGTGGGATGGATGGATGCAACTGGAGGTCTTCCTGAGGATAGAGTCGATCAAGCACTCTGTCTGAGCCCCCAAAGTTCAGTTCCCAGAGCAGCATGATTGAGTCGCAGTGCGGGCATCTGATCATGTGATGCAGAACCTCCGGCTGGTCGTCTGAAGGATCATTGGAGTGTGTTGCCAGGACGGCCGCAGCGACATCCGACCTGCAGCGTTCGCACCTTGCTGGGAGATGAGCAACTGGGGATACAGAGCGGTGGGTCGTCATGGGCCTGGCCTGTTTTCTCCAAGCGTCGCAAGGATTGCTTTTTAACTGCGCGTTTCTTTCGCGGCATCCTATCGCCCAAAGGGCAATTTGCAAAACGTGCAGTCTTGGCATGCTGTTTGTATGACCAGTTAACCGCGTCGCCCCCCAAGCTGCTGACCCGGGTTCGAGATCGGGTGCGGTATCACCACTGCGCACTATCGACCGAGAGGGCGCATTGCCCCTGGATTCGGGCGTTCACCCGGCTTCATGGGTTGCGGCATCCGGCGGACATGGCGCAGGCTGAGGTGAAAGCGGTTTTTTACGAAGAGGTGTTGCACCTTGAGCTGCCGTGATTGGGTCAAACTGGGAGGTCAAAAAGCACGCGGCGTTTGCTCGAAGTGTTGGCGGGTTTGAGAGGTGAACGCCACGTTGGAGCTGTCGCTCTGTGGCATGCGGATGCGCACTTGGAACGGGGCTTCGCGGCGTATCGACGAGCTCCGCCTGAACGGCTTAGGCGGCGGCTGCAATACCCTGCAAAACCTGCTGCTCGGATTGACTCTGCGAACTCTGCGTTGATTTTGCGAACTTTGCGTTCAAAACTTCCCCTGAGCCCTCGGCAAGCTGCTACTTCTTCACCCTTTTCGCCGCAGGTTTTGCTGCCTCAGCCCCGCCCAGCAGTTCATCCAAGTTTTTCTCAATCTCGCCTTGGATGCGGTCTTTGAATGCGCCCAGCAGGAAGCCGAGCTTGGCGTTCAGATCGAAGCGGTCTTTGGTGACGGTGAGGGTGCCGTTCACGCCGGATCGTTTGAAGGTGACCAGGTCTTCGGTTTTGCCTTCTTCGTAGGTGCATGCCATGTCGAATTGGCTCTCCGCCTTTTCGGCCCAAGCGAAGGCAACTTTGCGGGCTTTGGCCATGCCCAGGGCGTGGCTGCGGTGGATGGAAAGATCAGGCATGTGGTCTTACTCCGATGCGAGTTTTTTGAGGGCTTCGCGGCGCTCGGCTTTGGGCAAAGCAACGATGCCTTTGATCGCATCATAGAACTTGGGAAAGCGCTTTTCGCTGCGGGCAAACACCGCCTCGAACTGCGGCACAAGCTCGTTGTAAGCGCCCTGTGCGGCCAGGCCTGCGTTGTTGGCTTGGGCGATCCAGGTGTCGTAGCCAGCAAAGCCGCCCCAGCTGGCTTTGAGCGCTGCGTAGTCGCTCTTCAGCTCGGCCATGATCTCGGCCTTCTTTTGCGATGCTACTTTTTGTGTAGCATCCGATGTTGTAAATACCTGGACAAAGGAGGTGTTTTGCTTTAAATCTGCGCTTGGAAGGCTTGCGAACAGGCTTTGCAGGCGTTCTCGGGTGCGCTGGGTCATGTCGCGAAACTGGCGCTGCCGCTCATCGCGCTCATCAAAGGCTTTGCGGGCCTCGGGCGTGGCGTGTGCGTCCAGCCACATGCGGCCACCGATGCGCTCTACAGCGGTTGCAAACGATTCGTTGAACACGGTGTCGTCGCCCACATAGAGCACTTGGTGGGCCAGCTCGTGGAACACGAGGCGCGCCAGCTCGCCATCGGGGTAGGCGATGAAGGTGTT
>JAAFHN010000321.1 GCA_013298415.1 Comamonadaceae bacterium | reverse complement strand
GATCACAAGCGGATGCCTGCCCGCAAGCGCGGGCGCATCTGGCGCGGCGCTCAAGGTGTACGGCCCTTGGCGCAGGGCGCGCTCGGCTTGGTGCGTGGGATACCAAGCCGCCGCTTCGGTGCGCTGTGTTTGGCCAGGGATCTCAAACGCTAAGCTCTGAAAGCCTGCCTGCGTGGCGGGCGCAGCGGGGTTGGCCCACGCGCCCAGGGCAAAACAACAGGCGACCAACGCCAAAAGCCGGCCGAAACCCTTACCCGGCGATCTAAAAACCATTCGCTTACTCATCTGCAGTTCCTTCATCAAGGCGCAGATGGTCTTCGGGCGGCGCGGCGCGTCCAAGCGCTGTGCGACGAGCTGCCGGAAAGCGACGCAGACGACTGCGACGAACGGGCTGATCCGGTGCAAATGCCCGTCAGAGGTGCTCAGGAGTTGGCTTCAGCTTCAACTTTGCGTCATCTTCCAGCTCTGTCCAGGTAAAATGAGCATTCGATGCTACACAAAAAGTAGCATCGGAAAACCCAGTTCTGGCCTTATGCCGCCTTCGGCACGCGATACAGCGCGCAGATTTTGTTGCCATCGGGATCGCGGAGGTAGGCCAGGTGCATGGCGCCCATCTTGCCTTCGCGCAGGCCGGGCGGGTTTTCAATCGAGGTGCCGCCGCTGGCCACGCCCGCATCGTGAAACGCCTTCACTTGCTCGGGCGATTTGCAGGCAAAGCCAATCGTGCCGCCATTGGCAAATGTGGCCGTTTCGCCGTTGATCGGCTCGCTCACGCCAAAAGTGCCGCCGTCGTGGCGGTAAAAAATCCGCGTGTGGCCAGTCCCAGCCTGGTTGCGCATGCCCTCGGCGGCACCCAGCGTGGCAAGCACCGCGTCGTAAAAGCGCTTCGAGCGCTCAATGTCATTCGATCCAAGCATGATGTGGCTGAACATGGGGTTTCCTTCGAGGTTTTCGGAAAATGAGAACCAGCCATTTTCACTGCGTGGCCGATACGAAGCTGCCGACCTGTATCACCTGCAGCACATCTGAGTGGGCCTCACCTGAGCAACGGCCTCGGCCAGGGCTTTCGGTGGTGTGTCGTTTGCTGCCCGGCTCAGCGCGTCCACGAATCGCGCAGCTGCACAATGGTCGCATCAATTTCCTGCTCGGTCAGGCCCCACAGGCCTTTGCCCGCGCCTGCGAACGAGAGCAAATCGCGTTTTTTCTCTGCGTGCTTGCTCGGCACGAGCGGGAGCACAGCGTTGGGTCGGCTCGCGTCCATCCTGTCGTTGGTCTTCACTTGGTGCTTGAGCCGCCACTCCTGCAAAATGTCTGCAGGAATCGTGACCTGGCGCGTTTCGGGGAGTTTGGTTTGGACCATCGCTGGATCGTAGTAAGAGATCAGATCGGAAATCCTACCGCCAAACTTGCTGTGCCCTCTGCTGCCGGCCCAGTGTTAGCGGGGCGCCTGGATGCGGCAGAGGGCGCGGGGATTGTCCAGGCCTGGCGAGTCGAGCCTCGCATTCGTCGGGAGGCATGGCAGCTCGGTCCGATTTCGGTAGTTCCATGGGCCGCAACCCGCGAACGCATCAGCGGCTTGTGAGTCGTCTACGGCGCTCGAGCCTGCCAGCGGCAGAGGCAAAGATTCAGGACCTGTTAGGTGGCACGTTAGGCGACGCCAATTGACGTCTGAGACGAGGTAAGGGTTTACCGAACTTCAATCCTTACAGTCGAAGCCGTAGTGCTGCTTGTAGTACTCCACTTGCTCCTTTGGCGCGTGCTTGAACATCGCGCAGACCGTGAAGCTCCCCACCTGCTTGCCGTCTCGCACGTAGCCCCAATCGGAAATGTCCGAGCGGGTGAATGGAATTTGCTGACCGCCTCTGACGTTCTTAACCAGCCGTGGCTCATTTGCGAGCACGCCTTCAAAACCATTGGCTGTGACTCGAAAGGGCTTTACCCAAAAGTGCTCGCGAAGCTCTCCGTCCACGACGCGCACCTTGAGTTTGAAGCCTGAGGTGCCCGAAGGCGGCTTCTTCCAAAGTTGAAAAAAATCGTCGAGAGAGGCTTGCGCTTTCGCGATGGCCTGTGACATTGCCTTGTCTTCATTCGGTACGCCAATAATCTCGTTGTGATCTCGCCGCTGCGCGTGCGCAACGACTTGGGTCAAACTCAACGAGACGAAGCACGCAAGCAAGAATCGCACGATCAACCTCCAAAACATGGGTAACTGTTCTTCGCAGCCTGCGAAGAGCATCAACCCCGAAGTCTGCCCGCCAACTCAGCCCCCACCTTCGCCACCACAGCCCCCACTGCCGCATCCAACTGCGCATCTGTGAGCGTGGCTTCTTCGCTTTGGAAGCTTAGGCGGATGGCGCAGCTTTTCTCTGTTGCGGCCATGTCCGTCGGCGCGGCTGATGCTGCGGCTTTCGGGCGATACACGTCGAAAAGCAGCACGTCGCGCAGGCAGCCCGCCAGCTCACCCAAGTCAGCACTGCGCACGGCGTCTTGCAATTGGGCGTGCGTCACGGCTTGGTCGAGCACGAAGGCGAGGTCGCGTTCGGCCATCGGGAACTTGGGCGTGCTGGCTGTCGCGGGCATGTGGCGCTGTTGCACGGCGGCGGCATCCAGCTCCCACATCACCGGGGCTTGGGGCAGTTCGAGCTGCTGCTTCAAGCGCGGGTGCAGCTCGCCAACGAAGCCGATCACGGCGCCCGCTGCATCACGAACCGCGGCGCATCGGCCGGGATGCATGGCGGGGTGCTCTGCGGCTTCAAAGCTGATTTTTTGCGGCGCGAGCAGCGCTTCTACGTCGGCCTTTGCGTCAAAGAAGTCTGCAAAGCGCGCGGCTTGCCGCCAGCTTACCCCTTGTGCGGGGCCATAGATCAAGCCTGCCACCTTCATCGGCTGGCTCACGCCGTTCACAGCCAGCTCGCCTGCCTTAGCAGTAGCATCGCGCATGAACACGCGGGCCAGCTCGCACACGCGCACGGCGTGGGCTTTGCGATCCAGGTTGTGTTTCAGCACATCGAGCAGAGAGCCGAGCAGGCTGGAGCGCATCACGGCCATTTCGCTGCTCATGGGGTTGAGCAGTTTCACCGGCCTGGCGTTGGCGCAGCAATCGCGCTCCCAGGCTTCAGGCACGAAGCTGAAATTGAGGGTTTCGGCATAGCCCAGCTCGGCCAATTGGCGGCGCACGGCATGCAGATCGCGGCGCGCTTCTCGCGTGCGGCGCGTGGCTGGGTTGGCCGGGCTTGCCACGAGAGGTGCCACGGGAGAGGCGAGCGGCAAGTTGTCAAAGCCCACGATGCGGGCGACTTCTTCGATCAGGTCTTCTTCGATGTTGAGGTCAAAGCGGTGCGCGGGCGGGGTGATGGTGACGGTGCCCTCGGCTTCTGAGAGCACGAATCCACAAGCTTTGAGCGCGGCAACCACGCGGGCTTGGCCCAGCGGCATGCCGATGATCTTTTCGGCGCGGGCCACGCGCAGCGTCACGGGCAAGCGTTGCGGCATCGCGGGCTGTTGGTCGGTCATCGGGCCGATTTGCGTGTCAGCCGTGCCGCAGATGTCCACGATCATTCGCGTGATGTGCTCGATGTGGGCCACAGTCAAGCTCGGGTCAACCCCGCGCTCGAATCGGTGGCCAGCGTCGGTAGAGAAGTTGTAGCGCCGTGCGCGGCCTGCCACGGCATCGGGCCACCAAAAGGCGGCCTCTACATAAACGGCGCTCGTGTCGTCGCCCACGGCAGTGCTGTCACCGCCCATGATGCCAGCGAGTGATTCCACGCCTTGCTCGTCTGCAATCACGCCCACTTTGGCATCCAGCGTGACGGTGTTGCCGTTCAAAAGCTTCAGCGTTTCGCCCTCGCGGCCCCAGCGCACGTCCATCGCGCCGTGGATTTTGTCGAGGTCAAAAATGTGGGTGGGGCGGCCAAACTCGAACATCACGTAGTTGGAGATGTCCACCAGCGCAGTGACCGAGCGCTGCCCACAGCGGGCGAGCTTGTCCACCATCCACTGCGGCGTTTTGGCTTTGGGGTTCACGCCGCGTATCACGCGGCCTGAGAAGCGGCCACACAAATCAGGGGCGGAGATTTTCACTTCGC
>JAAFHN010000474.1 GCA_013298415.1 Comamonadaceae bacterium | reverse complement strand
GGCCGCGTTGTCAGGCGTGATCACGTCCAAATCCACGCTGCGGGTTTGCTCGCTGGCCGGCCGTAACCAGTCGGCGACGTTAGCGCCCACTTGTGCTGTAGCCCAACGCTCCACAGTCTCGGCATCGGCTGCCATCACGCGGTGGCCCTCTTGGCCCTCGTTCAACACGCTGATCCTCTGGGGCCGAAACAGCATGTCGGCCACGCGGGCCGTCATACCGTTGATCTCGCTTTGATCGCCCGCGCCCAAGCTGAGCACATTCGCCACCAGCGCCTGGCAAAGCGACTGCACATGCGCAACCGATGCGGCCACGCCTTCGCCCGCAAAGAGTGCCAGGTACGCGGCTTCGAGCGTGTCGTGGGCCAGCAAATGCATGCGAAAGCGCAGCCAGACTTGCCAATTGGCGCGGGCATCGGGATCAAGAATTGCTGCCAGCTCGGCAGCGGAAACCTCACGGCGCGGATGGCTGAGCACGCTTTCATGCAGCGCCAGCTCGGCCGCACAGCTTGTGGCCACCGGAGCCAAATCGGGTTGCGCGAGTTGGTGGCGCAGGTAGTCGTCGCTGAGCTTCAGATAGCCTTGCTCGCTGCGATCCAGCAATGTCCAGCCGCAAGAGGGCCAGAGTTGGCGGTGCTTTTGCGGGAAGTGGCCGCTCACGTTCTGACTTCGCCGTTGCCCAACACCACGTACTTGAGCGAAGTCAGTCCCAACACGCCGACTGGCCCACGCGCATGGAATTTGTCGGTTGAAATACCGATTTCTGCACCCAATCCGTACTCAAAGCCGTCGGCAAAGCGGGTGGAGGTGTTCACCATCACGCTCGCGGAATCCACTTCGCGCAAAAAGCGCTGAGCATGCAGGTGCTTGGTCGTCACGATCGCGTCCGTGTGGTGGCTGCTGTAGCGGTTGATGTGCGCAATCGCCTCGTCCACTCCCGAGACGATCTTCAGACTGATGATCGGGGCCAAATACTCGGCGTACAAGTCAGCTTCGGTCGCCTCGGCTAAACTCAGATTTGCTATTGATTTCGTAGCAATAAGTGATGCAATCACCTGGACAGCGCTGGAAAAAGCCCTGATTTCCACACCTTTGGTCGCAAAAATCGGCAACACGCGCGCCAAAAACGCCTCAGCCACGCCCTCGGACACCAAAAGGCTCTCAGCGGCGTTGCACGGGCTGTACTTTTGGGTTTTTGCGTTGTCAACAATGCGCACCGCCATGTCGATGTCGCAAGGATCGTCCACATACACATGGCAGTTGCCGTCCAAGTGTTTGATCACAGGCACCTTGGCCGTGTTCGCAATGCGCTCAATCAAGCCGCGCCCGCCTCGGGGGATGATCACGTCCACAAACTCAGGCATGGCGACCAGTGCGTCTACCGCAGCGCGGTCGGTGGTGGGCACGAGTTGCACCGCCTCGCGGGGCAGGCTTGCGGCGGCAAGCGCGTCTTGCACAAGGGCGCACAGGGCTTGGTTGCTCTCAAAAGCTTCAGAGCCGCCCCGCAAAACGCAGGCGTTGCCGCTCTTGATGGCCAGCGATGCAGCCTCAATCGTCACGTTTGGGCGGCTCTCGTAAACCATGCCAAACACGCCAATCGGCACGCGCATCTGGCCCACCCGGATGCCGCTGGGCATCTGCTGCATGCCTGAAATCTCGCCAATCACATCCGGCATGGCGGCCAACTGCTCACAGCCCTGGGCGCAGGTTTCGATGGCCGAATCGTCCAATTTGAGCCGCGCGAGCATCGGGCCGCTCAGGCCGTTTGCCGCAGCGCGCGCCAGATCGGCAGCGTTGGCTTGTTGCAGCTTTGCCACGTTTGCCCGCAGCATGCCAGCCAACGAGCGCAGAGCCTTGGACTTGCTTGCAGCATCAGCCCGGGCCATCGCCGCACTGGCTGCGCGCGCCTTCTCGCCCAGCGCACGCACGACGGCTGCTACCGAAAGATGAGCTATTTCAGACATTTCCATGCCTCGATTGTGGCCGAAACGCTCCAAACTCGGGATAAAGCTCTAGAAAAGATCGACGGACGCGAAAAGCTGTGCCATAATCGAGGGCTTCGCACGAAATGCATGCCCCTGTGGGCTTGAGCTACATGCGTCTTACCCAACCGGAAAGCAACGCTGAAAAGCAGTGCCTACGACGGGACCAAGACTGATCCGGGATGCGCCGGGCTTGCAATGGGCAGGCCAGCCACCAGGACCAAGTTGGGAACACTTCAAGATGATCCAAACAGAATCACGGCTCGATGTTGCTGACAACACCGGCGCCAAATCAGTGATGTGCATCAAGGTGCTAGGCGGCTCCAAACGCCGCTATGCCACCGTGGGCGACATCATCAAAGTCAGCATCAAAGAAGCCGCACCGCGTGGCCGCGTCAAAAAAGGCGAGGTCTACAGCGCTGTGGTGGTGCGGACCGCCAAAGGCATCCGCCGTGGCGATGGCTCTTTGGTCAAGTTTGATGGCAACGCAGCCGTGCTGCTGAACGCCAAGCTTGAGCCGATTGGCACCCGCATTTTTGGGCCTGTCACGCGTGAGCTGCGCACCGAGCGCTTCATGAAAATCGTGTCACTGGCTCCCGAAGTGATCTGAGCGAGGCCCACATGAACAAACTCCGCACAGGCGACGAAATCATCGTCATCGCTGGCCGCGACAAAGGCAAGCGCGGCAAAGTCAGCGCCCGCGCCGACGAATCGCATTTGCTGGTTGACGGCATCAATTTGGTGAAGAAGCACACCAAGCCCAACCCACTCAAGGGCACCACCGGTGGCATCGTCGATAAGGCCATGCCCATCGATCAATCCAATGTGGCGATCTACAACCCCGCAACCGGTAAAGCCGATCGCGTGGGCATCAAGCTCCTGGCCGACGGCAAGAAAAGCCGCGTGTACAAGTCCAGCGGCGAAGTAATCAAGGCGGCGTGATCATGGCGAACACACAAAC
>JAAFHN010000358.1 GCA_013298415.1 Comamonadaceae bacterium | reverse complement strand
TGCGAGCCCACCGTGAAACTCCACGCGGTGGGTGACGACGCATTGATCACCTTCTTGCACGAGGGCGTGGGGAAACGCCATGCGCGAGCCCAGCAGCTTCACGACCACCGTGAATGAGCGAGTGGGCGTGAGTTCGGTCACCTGCATCGCCACAGCCATGCCCTTGCCAGATTTGATTTTTCCGACTGCACCCAACACAAAAGGGCCTTCGATGCTGGCTTCGGTGGTGTCTGGATCCCATTCGTGCCAGAGGGCCACATCGGCCCATTGGGCGAAAACGATTTCAGGCGGGCAGGCGATGCGGATGCTGTGGGACACAGCGCGAGGATTGACATGAGCACTCATGCAGCGAGCTTATGCAAAGCGAGAGGCGCAGGCTTGTAAAAAGCCGACAAGCGCGATTAGCCCTTGGCTTCGGCTCGCGCAAGCAGCCAGTCGAGCAAATGGTTTTGGCCCAGGCGAAGCGCCCAGAGCAGGTCATCGTCTTGGTGGCAAGCATCGGCCTTCAAGGCCGACGGTGCGGTGCCGCACAGTGCCCTGAAATCTTTGGCCATGTGGGCTTGATCGGCATAGCCGAGCGCTGCGGCAAGCTCTGCCAAATTGCCACTCGTGCGCTCGATCTCCGGCCAGCGCTTGGCGCATTCGCACAGGCGCAGCATGCGGGCAAGCCACTTGGGCGAGATGCCCCAAGCGTGCTTTAGGTGGCGCTGCGCGGAACGTTCTGAAACGTCCCACAGACCCTTGCGGTGCAGCCTGTGCAGCACCCCGTAGCTCACGCGCACACTGGCATCCAGCGCTGCGTGTTCGGCAAGCTGCGGCAGTTCGGCCAACCGCCGCAACCAATGTTCGGCTTGGGCAAGCGGCGCTTCATCGCTTGGCTTGGACGAAAAAGCATCGGGCATGGGCTCGAATCGGTTCACCCACGCATGCGCTTGGCCCAAGCCCAATCGCGACAGAGCATCCGCCGTGGCAAACACCGTGATGAGTGCTGCACCGGGCGCGATGCAATAGCGCTGGCTCATCCGCTGCGGCCCGGTGACGAAGCACTCGGGCAGCGCTTGATCGCCGCGCTCAAGCCGCGCGCCGATGCAGCAGTTGAACGTGGCCAGCGCGTGAGCGGGCACAGAGAAACGAAGCGACGCACTGCCAGTGTTTTCAGAGGCCAGCGCGCCGATCCACCAAGGCGGCAGCTCTGGCCCTGCGGTCACAAACCCCACGGCCTGTAGCGCCATCAAGCCAACTTTTCCACCACCACAAACGCCGCAGCCATGTCGCCCTCATCGGTCAACGTGAGATGAGCTCTCAGGTTTTGGGCTTCGAACCATTCGGCCAAATTGCCATGCAGGCGGATGCCGGGTGCGCCGCTCGGAGCCTTCGCCACCTCGCAGCGCCGCCAGGTCATCGGCAAACGCATGCCCAAGCCCACGGCTTTTGAGAACGCTTCTTTGGCCGCTAAGCGCGTGGCCAAGTAGCGCGGGCCGCGCTCGGGCCAGCGTTTGGATCGGGCCTGGAAAGTGGCCAGCTCCACATCGCTCAGGATGCGCTGGGCAAAACGCTCTCCGTGGCGATCCAGTGCGGCTTGGATACGCCGCACGTCGCACAAATCAGTGCCGATGCCAAAGATCATGCGGCTGCAATCAGGGTCGGGCTGCGCGATGGTCTGCAGCCAACGCATTCAAATACGCCGCTGTGGCCTCCGCAAAACCCATGTGCAGGGCATCGCCCACGAAGGCGTGGCCAATCGAGACTTCTTGCACCTGCGGCACCTGCACGATGAAGTGCGCCAGGTTTTGCAAGTTCAAATCATGGCCCGCGTTCACGCCCAGGCCCTGAGCCACGGCGGCTTGAGCGGTGGCTGCGAACTGTGCCGTGACCTCGGCTTGCCGCGCCGTGCCAAAGGCACTCGCGAAGGTTTCGGTGTACAGCTCCACGCGGTCTGCGCCCACGGCTTTGGCTTGTTGCATCGCTTCAGGCAAGGGATCCATGAACAGACTCACCCGCACACCCAGGCTGTGGCACTCGGCGATCAGCGCTTTCAAATGCGCTTCGTTCGCCGCGATGTCCCAGCCGTGGTCGCTCGTGAATTGGTCTTCGCTGTCGGGCACAAAGGTCGCCTGATGCGGTTTTGTTGCGCGGATGAAATCCATCAGGTTTTGCGTGGGGTTGCCTTCGATGTTGTATTCACGATTTGGCCATTCGCGCATCAGGGCGGCCAAGTCGTGCACATCATGTGCGCGGATGTGGCGCTCATCGGGGCGCGGATGCACGGTGATGCCGGCAGCGCCAGCCTGCAAACAAGCCAGCGCTGCGCGCACCACATTGGGCTCGTTCAAATGCCGGGTGTTACGCAGCAGCGCGACTTTGTTGACGTTGATGGATAAAGCAGTTTTCATCGGCGTTTGGCCATTCCATTTCAAAATCATTCCTGTCTAGGCGCGCGACCGCAGACAGTGCTTCAGCACGGCAAGGCCGCGCAACGACGACAGGGGTGGTTGTGGAATGGAATCACAGGTTTTGGATCTCCATCATCACTTGGCGCGTCTTGAGCATAGGCGTTGCGCAATGGTAGTGCAGCAAGCCGCGCAACTGGCGTTTGAGCGGCTGCAAGACGGGTTCGCAAGCGCGCATCAGCGGCATCACGGCTTGCTCGCGCGCGGCAGAGGTGCCTGCGCTCATGCAAGCCGCCAGTGCGGCCTCAATGGCCTGCCAGTGGTGCGAGGCAATGCCACTGGCATCTTCAGGCTCAAAAACGGGCTGCAAGCCGAGCTCTGGAGTGATTTTTAAAGCAATATCACCCATCTGTCCTGGTGTTTGTTCATTTTGTTGCTCTAATTTTGGGAGCAAACCAATGTCACGCAAGAGCGCGAGTTCGAGGGCGCGCAGGGCAAGCTCCACCACATCGGCATCTCGCTCGGTGAGCAATCGCACGCAGGCGGCGTACACGTCGAAGAGGCGGGGGTGGGCATCGTCTCGGGCCAGCAGTTTGAGCAACAGCTCGTTGGCATACAGACCTGCCCAGAGCTTGTCGCCCACGGGCATCACGCCGCCGCCCAACCACTCTGCGCCCTTTAGCGTTCGTACTTCGGCATCGCCACTCCAGCCGAGTGCAAGTGGTTGCAGCGGCAAAAGCACCGGCCTGAAATTCGAGCTGGGCTTTTTCACGCCCTTGGCGATCAGTGCCACGCGCCCATGCATGCGCGTGAAGGCTTCCAGGATCAGCGAGGATTCTGTGTAGGCGTAGCTGTGCAGCACAAAGGCAGGCTCATGCTGCACGCGCTGGGGCATGGCCAGGAATCTGCTGAACTAGGTGTAGCCAAACGAGCGCACATGCGCTTCGTTGTCAGCCCAGCCGGATTTCACCTTGACCCACAGCGTGAGGTGCATCTTGGCATCCATGAGCCTTTGCAGCTCTTCTCGGGCTTCGGTGCCGATGCGCTTCATCTTTTCGCCGCCTTCGCCGATCACCATGGCTTTGTGGCTGTCGCGCTCCACGATGATGGTGGCGGCAATCTCCAAATAGCGCGCAGCCGTTTGCCCCGGCTGCTCTTTGAACTGGTCGATGATGACCGTGGTGGTGTAGGGCAACTCATCGCCAGTTAAGCGAAAAATCTTCTCGCGAATGATCTCGGCAACTAGGAATTTTTCGTTTTTGTCGGTGAGTTCGTCTGCGTCGTAAAACCAGGCTTGCTGGGGCAGGTATCGCTCCACTGTGTTCAAAAGCCGCTCAATGTCTTTTTGATTTTTGGCGGAAATTGGAATG
>JAAFHN010000450.1 GCA_013298415.1 Comamonadaceae bacterium | reverse complement strand
GCTGACCCAGAGCCGCTCGCCGACTTTGCCAAACCACAGGCGCAGATTGGCGTGTTGCAGGCTTTCGCTCAATTGCGTGATGGCCACAATCGCCATGAACTGGCCGGGTGCTACGCCAATGCATTGAGCAATCACGACCAAAATCGTGTCGCGGATCAGGTCGTCGAGCAAGTGGTTGCGGTTATCGCTCCACATCGTCATTTGCCGCTGCGCGTGGTGCAGGCTGTGCAGTTGCCACCACCAGTTGAGCTGGTGTTGGCCACGGTGGATCCAGTAATCCACAAAATCAACCGCCGCCAGATAGATCAAGAGGCTGACCAGCGCCAGATCAGTCACGCCCGGCCAGAGTTGATCGAGGTGAAAGGTTTGCCAGCCATTGGCGCGCAGCCAGCCGAAGCCCGATTCAAACAGGGGATCAACCGTGAAGAAGAGGGCGAGGCGAAACACACCCAAGCGGTGGATCAGGGTGTAGAGGATGTCGGTGCGGATGGTGGCGCGGTCTGTGATGGGCTCCACGGGGCGCAGCCGTTGCAGGGTACCAATCACGGTTGCGATCAGCAGCAATTGGATAAACCCAATCAAAAGCCAGGCCGTGGCCGTGAAAGCGTCCTCTACAAGCGCACCCAATCCGAGCCGGAAAACCAGGGGCTGCACGGCCGCTTCGAAGAGCCATTGCTGGGCTGCGGCGAAAGTGTCAGTGAACCAGTCGAGCATCTTGATCGAGCCGCCGGAGCCTCAGCGCGTCGCAACTGGGCTGGGCTTGCTGGCCACCCAATCGCGAAAGTCTGGATGCTGGGAAATCAGGCCAAAGCACAGCCCCTTTTGCTTCAAGCCTGCAATCAGAGGATCAAGCACGGCGGGTGCCCACGTGTCTTTGCGCGACCAAATGCCCAGGTGGGCGAGCATGATGTCGCCGCCCCTTACCTCGCGCAGGGCTTTGCGCAGCAGCGCGTCGTTGGGGAATTTATCGCTCGGCAGCTCGTCGCCCAAGAAGCCCGCAGCTGTCCAGCCCACATGCTTGAAGCCGCAGGATTCGGCGGCGGAGAGCAGTTTGGGCGATGTTTTGCCGCCAGGTGCCCGAAAGAGGGGCAGGGGCTTGAACCCGGGATCGATTTGGGTCAAGCGGGCGAGCGGGCGGCGCAGTTCTTTGCAGTAGCCGGTGGGGGTCAGCTCTTGCATGCTGCGTGTGTCTGGCCCGGAGGTGGCTTTCATGGCAAAGCCGCGAGCATTGTCGGCACGCCAAATGTGGTGATCCCAGGTATGGCTTGCGAATTCGTGGCCTTCTTTCAACCGGGCTTGCCACCAGGGCGCCCATTCGTCGTCCAGCGATGCGCCATCGGTTTTTGTGCGTTCATTGGCCACAAAAAACGTGACCTTCACCTGGTGTTTGCGCAGCACATCAGCCACCAGTGGCGCGACAGCCATGTGGCCGGTGTCAAAGCTGAGGTAAACGGTGTTTTTGGGGTCTTTGCAGACCTCTGTCCCGGTACTTATTGCATGTGGAGCTACAAAAAAAGTAGCAAACAACAGCCGCACAAGCATGTGGCTCGCGCGGCTGCGGCCTCCAGTGGGCCGAGCTTCAGTCGCGCCGCGCATGGTCCAAGGTCCACACGCCGTGGGGCGAGCGGCCCACATTGATTTGGCGCACGATTTTCTTGTCGCTCAGATCCACCACGGTGAGCTTTTTCGACCAGCGCGCCGTCACATAGAGCAGCTTGGCATCTGCGCTCAAATCCATGCAATCGGGGCCGCCGGGCACCTTGATTTCGTCCACCGTGCTGAGGGTTTGCAAGTCGAATTTGCTGATCGTGTTGGCTACCCGGTTGCTCACCCACACGTGGCGGCCATCGCCTGCCGAGCGAAAGGCGTGGGCGCCATCACCTGTTTTCACGGTGGCGATCAGCGGAGCGGGCTTGGCAAGGCCAGCAGACGTGTCAAACACCTGCACGGAATCGGCACCCGTGAGCCCGATCAGCAGCCGCTTGTCGTCGCGCGTCATGAACACGTCCGCAGGCATTTTTCCAGTCTTCACACGCCACTTCTCGCTTTGCGTTGCGATGTCGAAGGCCACCAGCTCATCGCTGTCTTGCATGGTCACGTAGGCGGCGGTGGATTTCGTGTCGATCCACAGATGGCTGGGCGTGCGACTGGAGGGCACGCGCTTGACCAGATTCAGGTTTTGCCCATCCCAGCGGTAAAAGTCCACGTGGTTCAAGCGATTCGCTGCCGTGATGAACCACTTCATGTCTGGCGAAAAGCGCAGGTGATACGGATCGATGATGCCGCGAATCGTGCGCTGCACAGCACCTGTGCGTGGGTCGAGCAAGGTGAGTGAATCGGCAGCCGCGTTGGCCACGATCACCGACTTTTCATCAGGAGTGAGGTAGAGGTGGTGCGGCTCCTTGCCAGTGGGCACGCGGCTGCGCTCCATCCAGGTGCTTGCATCGATCACGCTCACGTTGGCATCGAGTGAGTTCAGCACGAAGATCGGTGGCTTCGTGGCTGCCGCTGCGCTGGAGCCGGGGCTGGCTGCAGGACTCAACGCTGCGCCGGATGCTGATTTTGCAGGGGGCGCCATTGCGGCAACGCCGCTTTGCGCCTGCACAAATCCTCCCAGGCAGGTGCCCGCGCCAAGCAAGCCGCTTGCAAACAAAAACTCTCTTTTTCTCACGCCAATCCTTCAAGCACCCCAGGGGTGCCGCATTGGGGGAGATTGTACGAAGCGGCTCTGGCTGGTTTCGCTCTTTCACCGCTGGCAGGCGCATTCACCGCAACGGCGAAGCGCCAAGCGCAAAATGCTCAGTGCAGCTGGCCAACCATCGAATCAGCGGCTTTCTGCAAAAGCGACTGCACTTGCACCCGCTCCACGGAATCCACAAACACCGGCGTGTGGCGAAATTCCGGGCCGTGCACATCCCAATTGGCGTAGGCGGCGTTGAAGATCGCGCCCGCCTCGCCCGGGACGCGAAGCATTGCGCCCACGTGCAGGGCCCCATCCATGCGCTTGGCCACGATGCGCTCGATGCGCTCTGCATTTTCCGGCGCTTTCATGTTGGCGTATCGGGGCGCTGTCCAACGCATT
>JAAFHN010000162.1 GCA_013298415.1 Comamonadaceae bacterium | reverse complement strand
CTCCAGCGTGATGGCGTAGCCGCCTACGGAGCGCATGTATTCGGTGGTGCCCACGCCGTAGCGCGAATCGGTGTTCAGCTCAGCCTTGCGCGCATCGGCCCCGCCCACGCCGCCGCCTGCCAGCCGGGCAGCGCGGCGCGCAGTGCCGGTGGCATAGGTGTTGAGCCAGCCATCCACAAAGCGGTTGATGCCGAGCGAAAGCGCCAAGCTGCGCTCGGCTTTTTCGTGCGTGAAGGGCTGCAAACTCCCATCGTTGTTGCGCGGCCCGAGCATGGCGAATGCGGGGTTGTTCGCATGCGTGCTGTGGCAATCCAAGAGCACCTCGTGCTGCGCGAGCAAGGGGCAAAGCCAATTGGCAATCGCATCTTCAAATTCGCGCGGCTGATCGGTGGGAAAAAGGTTGCGGTTTAAGTTGCGGTCGCCCACGCGCATGCCGCGTGCGTGGGCAAGCGGGTTCACGACCGGCACCACGGTCAGCGTGCCCCGCGCGATCACGAGCGCGCCAGACGCCAGCTCGGCCAAAATGCGCTTCAAGGCAATCGGCCCACACACCTCATTGCCATGCACCGCGCCGGTCACGATGAACTTCGGCCCAGGCTTCAAGCCGTGGAAGCTGTGCGAAGCAAGTTGCAGCTTGGCCGTGTCAATCGACGCGCCTTGGGCAGAGGTGTAGGAGGCTTGGGCAAACATAGTCGGGCAGTCTAAAACATCAGTCTGCCGAGCCTGACACCGCGACGAAAGGGCGTTCGGCAACACTTTGGCACTGAAATTGCATACAACTTTTCGCTATTTTTCAAACCCATCTGGAGACCCCATGTTGCTTCGCCGTTTTGCTGTTCGAAACCTGCTTGCCGCCAGCGCAGCCATCGCTGCAACAGCCTTGCTCAGCCCCGCCTCGGCGCAGACCGCGCTGGATGACGCGCTGAAAGACAAGAAGATCGCCATTGCCATCCCTACCGATTTCCCGCCCTACGGCATGGTGGGCACCGATCTCAAGCCCCAGGGTCTGGACATCGACATGGCCAACTACATCGGCCAAAAGCTCGGCGTGGCGGTGGAATTGGTGCCGGTGACGAGTGCCAATCGCATCCCGTTCCTGCAAACCAAAAAAGCCGCACTCGTGATCTCCACGCTCGGCAAAAACCCAGATCGCGAAAAAGTGATCGATTTCACTGCCGCCTACTCGCCCTTTTTCCAGGCCGTATTTTCTGCAAAAACCATGAACCTCAAGTCGTTTGCCGATTTGGCCGGTAAAACCGTGGCTGTGACACGCGGCGCGATCGAAGACCAAGAGCTCACCAAAGTGGCCCCCGCCAGCGCCGACATCAAGCGATTTGAAGACAACAACGCCACGGTGGCCGCCTTCGTGTCGGGCCAAGTGCAGGCTGTGGCCACTGGCGCATCGGTGGCAGGCAACATGATGGCCCGCAACCCCAACTTGAGCGCCGAATACAAGCTGCTGCTCAAGGACAGCCCCAACTTCATCGGCGTCGCCAAAGGCGAAGACAAGCTCCGCGCCCGCGTGAACGACATCATTGCCGAAGCCAAAAAGAGCGGCGACCTCGACAAAATGGCCATGAAATGGCTCGGCCGCCCTGCAGGCGATCTGCCGAATTAAGGGTTGTTGAACAGCCGCTTTTTTTTACAGGAGATCAGGAGGTAAGGAAAACAGCCAAAAACTGGCTTTTGCTTTTCCTTTCTGGCGTCCTCTCCTTTTCTCCTGATCTCCTCTTCAATGCCCCCTACGCCCGCAGCACGTGATTGAGTTTGATTTTTTCGCTGTTCTGTCGCAGTGGCCTTTGTTGGCCAGGGGCGTGGTTTGGACTGTGGCGTTGACGGCTTTCTCGGCTGTGGCTGGCGTGGCCATCGGCGTTGCCTGTGCTGCTGGGCGGGTGTATGGCGGTGCGGGCGTGCGATGGGCGGTGGCAGCCTACGTGGAGCTGATTCGCAACACGCCCTTCATCGTGCAGCTTTTCTTCATCTTTTTTGGTTTGCCCGCCATGGGCGTGAAGCTGAGCCCAGAGGCGGCATCGCTTTTGGCGATGATCGTGAATTTGGGCGCTTACGCGGCCGAGATCGTGCGCGCCGGTGTTGAAGCCACGCCAAGAGGGCAAATTGAAGCCGCGCAAAGCCTGGCGCTGACTGGCAGGCAAACCTTCCTGCGCGTGGTGCTGCCGCCCGCGCTGCGCAAGGTGTGGCCTGCGATGACGGGGCAGATCATCATCGTGATGCTCGGCTCTGCCGTGTGCGGCCAAATTTCTACGCCCGAGCTGAGCTACGCCGCCAATTTGATCCAGAGCCGCAATTTCAGAGCGTTTGAGGCGTTTTTGATCGCGGCAGCGGCTTACTTGCTGCTTTCCATGCTGCTGCGCCGAGCGCTCGCATGGTTTGGCCGGCGTTTCTTGTTTTGATCGGTTCTGTGCGCCGCCGCTACACACACCCCAGTCTTGCCATGACACAAAACTCCGTTCGCTCTGAGCCTGTCGAAGGGCATCGCGCAGGGCTTCGACAAGCTCAGCCCGAACGGTCTCCGGGGCATGCCATGCGCCGAGTACCTCTGAGGTGCATTTCCCCGCGTTCGCTGCCATGATCGAATTCAGCCTTTGGGACATCGTGCGCAACTTAGGGCTTGCAGCGCGTTGGACGGTGGCACTCTCGCTGATCGCGTTCGTGGGCGGCGGCGTGGTAGGTTTAGGTTTGCTGATTGCCCGCATTTCCAAAAGCAAGCTTGCGCAGCGCGCCGTGATCGCCTACGTGGCGCTTTTTCAAGGCACGCCCTTGCTGATCCAGCTTTTTTTGGCCTACTTTGGCTTGGCCCTGCTGGGCATCAAAACCTCGGCGTGGACTGCGGCGGCGCTCGCGCTGACCTTCTACACCAGCGCCTTTTTGCTCGACATTTGGCGCGGCTGCGTGGAAGCGATTCCGCGCGGCCAGTGGGAGGCCGCAGACAGCTTGGCGCTCAGCAGCATGCAAAAGCTCCGTCACGTGGTGTTTCCGCAAGCCCTGCGCATCGCAGTGCCGCCCACCGTGGGCTTTTTGGTGCAGGTCATCAAGGGCACGGCTTTGGCCTCCGTGATCGGCTTCATCGAAATCACCAAGGCGGGCACCATGATCGCCAATGCCACCTTCCAGCCCTTTTTGGTCTACAGCTGTGTGGCCGTTTGTTACTTTGCGCTGTGCTTTCCTGTGAGCCTGTATGCGCGCCATTTGGAGGGCCGTTTGCGCCATGCCTGAAACGCCCACAACTCTTGCGCCCATCATCCAAATCGCTGGCCTGCGCAAATCCTTCGGTACGAACGAGGTGCTCAAGGGCATCGATTTGAGCGTGGCCCCAGGCGAAGTGATCGCGATCATTGGCAAAAGCGGCTCGGGCAAAAGCACACTCTTGCGCTGCATCAACGCGCTGGAAAGCTTTGGCAGCGGCAGCATCCTTGTGCAAGGTCAGGCTGTGGATGCCAACAAAGCAGCTTCGCTGCGCGAACTGCGCCAGCGCGTGGGCATGATTTTTCAGAGCTTCAACTTGTTTCCGCACCTCTCGGTCGGTAAAAACGTGATGCTTGCGCCGACTTTGGTGAAAAAAGCCAGCGCAGGCCAAGCGGAGGCTCAAGCGCGCAAGCTGCTCGATCGCGTGGGCCTGGCCGAAAAGTTCGATGCCATGCCCGATCAGCTCTCAGGCGGCCAGCAGCAGCGCGTGGCCATTGCCCGGGCATTGGCGATGGAGCCGGCCGTGCTGCTGTGCGACGAAATCACCTCAGCACTTGACCCAGAACTCGTGGGCGAAGTGTTGAAAACCGTCGAGTCGCTTGCACAAGAAGGCATGACCCTCCTCATGGTCACCCACGAAATGGCGTTCGCCAAGCGGGTCAGCAACCGAGTCATCTTCATGCACCAAGGCCAAGTCCACGAACAAGGCCCACCCGCCGAACTGTTCGCCAATCCGCAAACCCCAGAGCTGAAGCAGTTTTTGTCGTCGTTGACGGATTGAACGGCGCGCGGTCAACGCTCAGGTTCCGCCAACGCAACGCATGGCACTGGGCTCAATGCTCGTGCCGCATCCCGCAATACTTGCCCAGCGCCAGGCCCTTGCAGGCGGTTTGCAGTTCGGCTTGGCACACATCGGGCTTTTTGCCGCTCTCCAAGCACTTGGCCGCACCTTCGTGGGCGGCTGCCATGGCGCGGTGCTTTTGAATATCGGCCTTGATTTCAGCGGGCGTGTGGGCGACAGCTCCCAAGCTGAGCAACAAAGCGGTGGTGCCAATCAGGGTGGAGGTTTTCATGGGTTTGGGTCTCGGTGGAGGAAGGGTTGTGGCGGTGTGCCGGGGTGAGGGGATCAGCGCCCAATGCCCCAGCCGAGTTGGGCGGCGGTGGCTTCCAGGCTGGTGATGCGGGCTGCGGCGTTGTCGCGCGAAGTTTGGTGGGTGGCGATGTCGCGCCGCGCGGCCTCGCGCTCTTTGTCGGTCTTTTTGGTGTCGTCGGCGGCAGCGCGGGCTTGGGCGAGCTTTGAGGCCGCGCTTTGTCGGTCTTCGTCTGCCTGGTGCAGCACCCGGCCCATGTCGTAAGCGCGCTGGAACTCTTCGGCCCAGCCTGCGGGGCAGATGCCTTGGTAGCGCCGATCTCCCCGCCCAAGGGCGAAACCATTTCGCGGCTGACAATACGCACCCAGGCCGTTCGCCCAAGCCTGCTCAAACGCAGCCCGATCTGCGGGCCAGCCGCGCGCCGCGCACTCCGGCCCGCGGGTTTGCTCCCACCCTCTTTGCATGGGCGTGCCAGCTGCCACGCGGCGCGCACCCTCGCGCGCCCAATCGGTTTTGGCGCAGTCTGCGGCAGTCTCAGGTTTGCTCGCGGTTTCGCAGCCCGAAAGGCCCAGGATGAAGAGCAGAAACACGGCCGTCAGCAGGAGACGGATGCTTGGGGATGAGGCTGATTGCATCGCTTGATTTTCACGCATGGCGGCGAAGGAAAAACGGCGGAGAAGTGCTCTAGAAGCGCTTCAGAAACGCTCATGGGCGAACGGAACTCATTTTTACCAAGCAAGCGCTTGCTAAAAATCGGAGGGCTTGGTATTCTTGACTGATGAACGCAGCAACGAGCGCCGCCGCAGACAGGGTTGCCCCGCACAGCCTCACTGCGGCTCGCAGGCGCGGGCGCCCGCGCAAAACCGAATCTGAGCGCGACGATGGCAACCGAAGAGCCGCGCTGCTGAACGCTGCGGCCAAGCTCTTTCGCGCCCAAGGCTTTGCGGCCACCACCACGCGCGACATCGCCAAAGCCGTAGGGATGCACAGCGGCTCGCCCTTCTATCACTTCGAGCACAAAGAAGCGCTCTTGGAAGCCGTGATGCAGCAAGGCATGGAGCGCGCAATCTCGTCGCAAACTGCGGTGTTGCAGTCGCTATCACTTTCAGAGCAACAAAGTGAACAAATACCAGGACAGAGCTTAAAAAATGCTTCAAAAGAGCCTTTCGGTACCCTGCAAGCCCTCGTACGGCACCACTTCGAGGTGTTGCTCGGCCCTGAGAGCGATTTCATCCCGGTCATGCTCTACGAATGGCGCTCGCTGACTGCGGCTGCCCAGCTTCGCATCGCCGGGCTGCAAACGCAGTACGAAGCCGCGTGGCTTCCGCTGCTGCAAACCCTGCACCAGCAAGGCCGCTTGCGGGGAGACTTGAAGCTCGCTCGGCTTTTGATGTTTGGCGCACTGAATTGGTGCGCACAGTGGTATCGGCGCGAAGGCGATGCCTCGCTGGATGAATTGACGGCAAGCGCCATGGCCATGCTGATCCATGAGGCCAAACCATGAACACCAGCACCACAGCCCGCGCGGCCGCGATGCAAATGGCAATCGACACGCTCCGCGCCTTAGAAGCCCGCGCCGACTACGAATCCGCCAAAGCCAAAAGCACCTTTGACAAGCGCGGCCAGTTGTTACCCCGCGAGCGTGTGGCACTGCTCATCGACCCAGGCTCGCCCTGGCTGCCGCTCATGAGCCTGGCAGGTTACGGCCACGGCGTGCCGCTTGAAGCTGAGCCCGCGGCCCGAGCCAAAGCGCTTGAAAAAAGCATTCCTGGCGGCGGCATGATCGCAGGCATCGGCTGCGTGAGCGGCGTGCGCTGCATGATCGTGGCCAGCGATTCGGGCATCGACGCTGGCGCGATCCAGCCTGGCGGATTGGAAAAAATCTTACGGGTGCAGGCCATTGCGTTGAAGCAAAAGCTGCCCTTCGTGCATCTCGTGGAAAGCGCCGGGGCCAACCTGCTCAAGTACCGCGTGGAAGGCTTTGTGCACGGCGGAGCCCTCTTTCGAAACCTT
>JAAFHN010000435.1 GCA_013298415.1 Comamonadaceae bacterium | reverse complement strand
GGCTCAGGTGCGCGAACGGCGCGAGGGCGAAGCCCTGGCTGACCTACCCGTGCAAGCCCGCGCGTTGGCCAAGCCGCTCTCAGAGCTGGTGCGCGACATCAACAAGCGCAGCGATAACCAAATCACGCGGATGACCTACCTGGCGCTGGCCGAGAAAGCGCCGAAAGACGCGAGCGGCACCACAGCGCAAAAGGCCGATGCCGTGATGCGCAACTGGCTGCGCAGCCAAGGCGTGCGCGCCGACGGATTGGTGGTGGACAACGGCTCGGGCCTGTCTCGATCCGAGCGCGTGAGCGCGCAAACCCTGGTGGACACGTTGGCTGCAAGCCTGAAAAGCAAGTGGGCCGCCGAGCTTCAAGCCAGCCTTCCCATCGCGGGTGTAGACGGCACGATGCGAAACCGTGGGACAGACACGGCAGCAGCAGAGCGCGCCAGGGTGAAAACCGGCACGCTGCGCAACGCCTGGGCCTTGGCCGGCTATGTGCGCGATGCCAACGACCAACTCCTCATCGTTGCGGCCATCGTGAACGCCGACCCCGGCAAAGGCGAAGAAGTTGGCCGAAAGGCGAGGAAGGTGTTAGACGAAGTCTTGGTGTGGGCTGCGGCTTCCAGGGAGCAGGGGAAGTAACGCGAAAAGCGCTGAAAACACGCGAAAAGCGCGAAAAAACAGCCTTGAAATTTGTGGCCTGCGAACTCAAACATCGCTGCGCTTTTCATAGCAACAAATATTGAAAACGCCTGGACAGGCCTGGGTTTTCGCTTCGAAAATCCTTTTCAAGGCTGTTTTTTCGCGCTTTTCGATCCGTTTTCGCGCTTTTCGCGTTACGGCTGCCCGCTCCCCAACCCACCCTCAATCCACCCGCACTTCCTCCGCCCGAATTCGGGCTTTGTTGCCGAAATCGAAGTGCCACCACTCTGTGGCGATGCCTGAAAAACCTGCGCCCAGCATCGCCTGGCGCAGCACTTGCCGGTTGGTCAGGTGTTGTTGGCTCAAGCGGCCCTCCGCCAACATTTGCGCTTCAAATTCCGGATGCGACTCGTCTTGCATGGCATCGAAGCCTGTGCCCATGTCCAGCTCACGTCCCTCGGGCGTGAGCACGCCCACGTCCACGGCAAAGCCATAGCTGTGGATCGAGCCAATCGCTGGATCAGCGAGATACAACTCAAGCCCTGTGCCTTGCAGCGCTTGCCAAAGCGCGATTTGGACGCGATGCGGGCGCAGGGCATCGAAAACGACGATTTGGTGGCCCGGCAGGGCTTGCACCACGCTGCGTTGGGCTTGATCCAGCGCTCGTGCGGCACTGCGGTGCAGCCAGGCGCAGTCCATGGGCGAATACACGTCGCGCCCCACAAAATTGTTGGCACTGGCGTAACGCAAGTCCACGGCAATGCCGCGCAAGTCGCCAAGCGCGATGAATTGGCCGCTCTTTTGCGCAGCTTCGAGCGAGATCGGGCGCGCTGCTCCGACCACCCGCTCAGACCTTCGAAAAATCAGGTTTGCGCCGCTCCATGAAAGCCCCAAAGGCCTCGCGCGCAGCGGGCTCGCGCAGCATGCGGCCGAAGCTCAAGCCTTCTTCGTCCATGGTTTGCGCAACGGTTGCGGCCAAGTGCTTTTTCATCAAGCGCTTGGTCTCGATCAGGGAAGTGAGCGGCTTGGCAGCCAGCTTGGTGGCCCAGGCTTGCGCCACGTTGTTGGCTTCCGTGGGCGGCACCACGCGATTCACCAAACCAGCCTCCAACGCCGCCTCGGCCATGAAGGGCTCGCCCAGGAGCAGCGCCTCTGCTGCGCGCTGGTAGCCCATCAGGCGCGGCACAAGCAGGCTGCTGGCGGCTTCGGGGCACAGGCCCAGGTTCACGAAGGGCATGGAAAAGGCAGCGTTGTCGCCTGCAATCACCAAATCGCAGTGCAGCAGCATCGTGGTGCCAATGCCTACCGCAGGCCCGCAAACAGCGGCGACGATGGGCTTCGGAAACGCGGCAATGCCGTGCAAAAAACGAAACACAGGGCGGGGGTTGGTGGAGTCAACGCCCGCAGGCGGCGCGTTCAAAAAGTCGCCAATGTCGTTGCCCGCGCTGAACACTTTTGCATCGCCTTGCAGCACCAGCACGCGCACGGCTGTGTCATCTTTGGCTGCGGCCAAGGCGTCAGCCAAAGCGGCGTACATGGCTTCAGTGATCGAGTTCTTTTTGTCCACGCGGTTGAGCGTGATCGTGCAAATTCCGTTTTCGGTTTGGGTGAGGATGTCAGTCATGGTGGAAATCACTATGCTTTTTATAGCGTTAAATGTAATAAATGAATGGACAGAGGTTTAAAAATGCTCAAAATTTCAGGGGATCGACGGTTTCAGCGGGCAAATGCAGCTCAGCCAGGGCTTCTGCCACGAAATCCATACGATCTTGGCCCCAAAAGAGTGTTTCGCCCACGATGAAGCTCGGCGCGCCAAAGCAGCCGCGCGCTACGGCCTGCGCCGTGTTGGCTTTCAGCCGCTCTTTCACATCGGCTTCGCCCGCAAGCGCCATCAAGCCAGCTGGATCAAATCCCGCCGCTTGCAACACACCGGCCACGGTAGCGGGGTCTGACATCGGCTTGGCATCGCGCCACATGGCATTGAAAAACGCCGCATCCAGCGCGGGCAAGCGCTCAGGCTCACGCAGGCTCACACCCGCCGCCATGCGCATGAAGGCCAAGGTGTTGATGGGAAACTGGGGATTCATCTGAAACGGCGTGCCAAAACGCTTGGCCCAGCGCTGCAAATCGGCAAACAGGTACTGGCCCTTGGCAGGCACAGTGATCGGCGCGCTGTTGCCGGTGGCTTGGAAAATGCCACCCAGAAGCACTGGCGTGCGCACTGCTCTGGCGCCCGTTTGGGCCTCAAGCGCAGCGAGCCTCGCCCAAGCCAAGTAGGCAGCCGGGCTGCCGTAGTCGTAGAGGAATTCGAAGCTTTTCATGCGGTAGTCTGGGCTTGCGGATTGACGAGTCGAGCTGGATCAAAATTTTTCGCAATACGGCCGCAAATCCAGCTCGTGCGTCCAGGCATCGCGAGGCTGGCGGTGCAGCATCAGGTAAGTGTCGGCGATGGCGTCGGGGTTCAAAATGCCGTCTGTCGCTTTGAGCGCATAGCGCTCTGGAAACTGGGTGCGGATGAATTCGGTGTCGATTGCGCCGTC
>JAAFHN010000267.1 GCA_013298415.1 Comamonadaceae bacterium | reverse complement strand
GCTCTACATCTTGGACGAGCCGACCACCGGCTTGCACTTTGCCGACATCGCCTTGCTGCTCAAAGTGCTGCACCAGTTGCGCGATGCGGGCAACACCATCGTGGTGATCGAGCACAACCTGGACGTGATCAAAACCGCCGATTGGCTGATCGACATGGGGCCTGAGGGCGGAGACGCGGGCGGCACGGTGGTCGCCTGCGGCACGCCCGAGGCGGTGGCTGCGAATGCCAAAAGCCACACCGGCCACTACCTGAAGCGCTTGCTCAAGTGAGCGCCAACTCTTCTCCTGCGCCATTCAGTCAAAAAGATTTGCTGATGGCAAGCACCATCGTGCTGATCTGGGGCATGAACTTTGTGGTGATGAAATTCGGCCTGCGCGAGTTCACGCCGTTTCAGCTGGCCGCCGCGCGATTTGCGCTCGCCTCGCTGCCGCTCATGCTCTTCATCGCCAAGCCCGCTCTGCCGTGGAAGCTGGTGGCGCTCTACGGTTTGCTGCAAGGCGTGGGTCAATTCGGCTTTTTGTTCACGGCACTCAAGGTGGGCATGACTGCATCGCTGGCCTCGGTGCTGATGCAAACCCAGGTGTTTTTCACAGCGCTGATCGGGTGGCATCTTTTGGGTGAGCGCATCTCCAAACCGCAGTGGATCGGCATGGGTTTGGCCGCTTGCGGCTTGCTGTGCTTCACTATGCATTTTGTAGCATTAGATGCAATAAACACAGTGACAGAGGTGGAAAATGTCATCAAAAATGGCACTGAAGCGGCTTCCGCGCTGCCCAAAGCCGTTCCTGTCACGCTCTTGGGTCTGTGCTTGGTGCTGGGCGCGGCAGCCAGCTGGGCGAGTGCCAACGTGGCCGCCCGCCAGGCGAACCAAGCCAACCCCAACTACAACCCGCTCAGCTTCGTGGTGTGGACATCCGCCGTGCCTGTGCTGCCGCTGATGGCCATGAGCGCCCTCTTCGACGCGCCCGAAGCCCACGCGAACTGGGCCAAAACCAGCTGGATCGGCTGGTCGTCTGCGATTTACCTCGCACTCTGCGCCACCGTCTGGGCCTACGCGATGTGGACCCAACTCCTGAAACGCCACCCCGCCAACCGAGTCTCCCCCTTTGGCCTGGCCGTGCCCGCCGTCGGCTTAACCGCTGGCATGCTGCTGCTCGGCGAAACCATCTCCGCTTGGCAGTGGGGCGGCGTGGCCTGCGTTGCGGCCGCCCTGGGCGTGACGGTGTTTGGGGGCAGGTGGTTGAAGTAGTTGCAGATCCGCCTTACACTGATGTAAGGAGTTTCCACCGATGCAAACCGCTCAACTCACCTCCAAAGGCCAAATCACCATCCCCGCCAGCGTGCGGCGCGCGCTGCAAGTGGCCGAAGGGGACCGCGTGGAATTCGTGCAAATTGAACCCGGTCGGTTCGAATTTATGGCCGCCACGCGCGACGTGCGGGAGCTGAAGGGCATGTTTGGCCCGGCCAAAGCGCCAGTTTCCATTGAAACCATGAACGCTGCGATCGCAGCACGCGCAGCGCAGGCCAAGTGATCGGACTCGACACCAATGTCGTCGTGCGCTACGTGATGCAAGACGACGCGCTTCAGTCGCTGCAAGCCACGCAGATCATCGAAAACCTCAGCCCCGAGTCGCCAGGCTTCATCAGCTTGGTGTCGGTGGTGGAGCTGTTTTGGGTGTTCACCAGCTGCTACGCGCTCAAAGACAGCCAAGCCGCTCAAGCCATCGAAGTGATGCTGCGCACCCGCCACCTGGTGATCGACCGCGCGCAAGAGGTGCATCGCGCCCTGCGGCTTTTCAAAGCCTCCGCCGCCACCGAAGGCAGCAGCCCCAAAGCGGATTTTGCCGATTGCCTCATCCGCGAAGTTTCAGCCGCAGCGGGCTGCGAGCGTGTGCTGACGTTTGACAAGGCCGCTGCGCGGCATGCGGGGATGGTGCTCATCGAAACGCCACCAAGATGAGCACGCAAAATCCTGATCTAGCGACGAAGTGCCTTCGCGTCTTAGATGATGCACGGGGCAGGGCTAGATGAGCGCTTATCCGCTGCTGTTGCTGCTGGCGGTCGATGTGGCCCTTTTTTGCTACCCCATCTGGCGCTGGTACAAGCGTGCTCAGTTTCGCCAAGCCATGCAGGTGCTACCGATTCACGCTGTGAATGCCTCAGTCGTGAAGGTGGAATGTTCAGGCGGGACCGTAGTTTGGACAGAGTTTACGGTCCGCGTCGAATCCGTGGCAGCGCCTGGCTGCTCAAGCTCAGTTCGGTGAGGCTGTATCTGGTCGGTGAAGAGAGTCATGAGCAGGAGCGTGTTGCAAAAACTCGGCTGGCCTCGGTGATCCAAGCTAGAACCGCTTACTTCAGTCGGCAGGAAGCCAGTGTGGTCGTGCTGGTGCCCGATTTCTCGCCGCAGTTGAAAAAGCACGTTCACGGCGTATTCGGTTCAGCCCTTGTGTTGCTGGCTGCGATCTCCTTCCTGGCAATCGCCACGCGCTGAACTCAGTGGGTTGCGCCTCGATTTGCCCTGGCGGCTGAACCGTCAGTTTGTGAAACGAGCGCCAAAGCCGCCGCCAACCCCCGCCGCATCTCGTCCAACCCCAAGCTCGGGCTGCCTTGTTCGGGGAGGAAGGGCACGTGAACGAAGCCGCCTCGCACGCCTTTGTGGCTAGGCGACTTCAGGCTGCGCATCAGGCTGTAGAACACGTGGTTGCAGACGAAGGTGCCTGCGGTGTTGCTGACTGCGGCGGGCACGCCTGCTTGCTCGCAGGCATCGGCCATGGCGTGCAGGGGCAGCGTGCTCCAGTAGGCCACGGGGCCGCGTTTGGCAATCGGCTCGCCCTCGGGTTGCTGGCCAGCGTTGTCGGCGATGCGGGCCTCGTCCACATTGATTGCCACGCGCTCAAAGCTCATTTCGCGCCGCCCGCCTGCCTGGCCAAGGCACACGACGATGCGGGGCTGGAGCGCTTTGATCGCCGCGCGCAGCCGCTTGGGCGCTTCGTGGAAAACGGTGGGCAGTTGCACCGCATGCACTTCATGGCCGCCGATCACGGCGCCGTGGAAGGACTCGGCCAGCAGCCAGCTCGGGTTGATCGCTTCGCCGCCAAAAGGCTCGAAACCGGTGAGCAGGATGCGTGGGCGCGGTTTTGTGGATGCCATCGGCGGATTTTGAGTGGTTGTAGGCGTTCTGCGCTGTTCGCGGCGCGTGCAGACACTTTCCAGCGCCTGCGAAGGTCAAATTTAATGAGATTTACCTCCTCTGTCCAGGTGTTTTCATCATTTGTTGCTACAAAAAACGAAGTAAACATGCGGCGACTGCGAACGCTCAGGCTTTGCCAATCGGCGATCTAAAGCAGACAGAACACAGGCCAAAACCGTGCCGACCTGACCGGCAAGCGATGATCCCAGCCGACATGCCCACGTCCACGAAAACCTCATCCCACCCCGGCGGCTGCGCCTGCGGCCAAGTGCGCTTTCGACTGACCCGCGAGCCGATGTTCGTGCACGCCTGCCACTGCACCCGCTGCCAGCGCGAAACCGGCGGGCCGTTCGCGCATCACGCGATGATCGAATGGTCGGCTTTTGAGGTGACAGAAGGTGAGCCAAGCCACAGCCAATCGCCTACCGACAGCGGGGCCAAGCATTGGGTGGCGCGTTGCCCGACCTGCCAAACGGCGATGTGGAATGAGTGGGGCGCACTCGGCAAAGCCGTCACCCGCTATGTGCGCGTGGGCACGCTCGACAACCCGCATGCCTTGCCGCCGCTGGCCCACATTTTTGTGCGCTCCAAGCAGGCCTGGGTGGTGTTGCCCGCTGAGGTGCCGCAGTTCAGCGGCTACTACAACGTGCAGAAAACTTGGCCCGCAGAGAGCCTGGCGCGCTACGAGGCAGCGAAGGCGGCGCTCAAAACCGCTACCAAAAACGAGGCCAAACCCGCAGCATCAAAGCCTGCGCGCAAGCGGCAAATTCAGCAATAGGTTCTGCGGCTTCAGCAGCAGACGCTGCTGCTCGTCCATGCCCATCGCCAGATAGACAGGGTTGTTGCCCTGCTCGGCGCGCGCGTCGTGGGCATTCACAAAATGCAGCTCAAAGAGGCAGAGCATGCGCGCCATCGCGGCTTCGTCCACCTCTTCGTCTTGAAAAGCGGCGTTCAGCACGGCAGAGGCCTCGGCGTCGAGGCCGACGTGCCACACCCAGCGGGCTTCGTCGATCTCGCGCGCCACCTTGATGCCCACGCGGCAGCCCGTGAAATGCGCCACCCAGCGCTCGAGCATGCGGGCCAGCTCGTTCAGCGCGGGCTGGCCGTGGTTGAGCGGCAGCGCCAGGTCAAAACGCTCGCCGCGCGCCAAGTATTCGGCCGCGTTGTCGGGCGTGATCACGTCCAAATCCACGCTGCGGGTTTGCTCGTTGGCGGGTCGCAACCAGTCGGCGACGTTAGCGCCCACTTGTGCTGTAGCCCAACGCTCCACAGTCTCGGCATCGGCCGCCATCACGCGGTGGCCCTCTTGGCCCTCGTTCAAGACGCTGATCCGCTGGGGCCGAAACAGTATGTCGGCCACGCGAGCCGTCATGCCATCGATCTCGCTTTCATCGCCTGCGCCCAAGCTGAGCATATTCGCCACCAGCGCCTGGCAAAGCAACTGCACATGCGCGACCGATGCCGCCACGCCTTCGCCCGCAAATAGGGCCAAGTAAGCCGCTTCCAGCGTGTCGTG
>JAAFHN010000437.1 GCA_013298415.1 Comamonadaceae bacterium | reverse complement strand
CCGTGAGCCCTACGGCAGTGCCTTTTGGGCCTTGCGCGGTGATGACCGTCACGCCTGTGCCGAAGTGGCCGAGCGCCTGGCGGAAAGCAGCTTGGTCGAACGCAGGCGGTTCGCTCGCAATGTCGGCTTCAGCCACGATTGGGCCCGCTCCTGTCGGTGCCGACTCGGGGAATGTGCGGCTGTTTTCCATGAAATTTCATGCAATATTGTGCCCAGCAACATCACCAGACGAAGGCCCCATGCTACAGGAGCACTTGCGACACGAGTGGATCGAGGTTTTTGCAGCCGCCGTGGCGCGCTGCGGCATCGGCGCGGGCCACACGGTGGCCGTGCTCAGCGAAACCGACAGCCGCCCCGTGCTCGTGCAGCTTTGCGAGCTGGCTGCGGCGCGCTGCGGTGCAACAGTTTTCGGCCTGCGTTTGCCCAGTGCACTCGAGCGCAGCGCCCCGGTGCAACGCTCCACGGGCGCCTGCACGGCGCTTTCAGGCCAAACGGCCGCGATTGCAGCATTGGCACAGAGCACCCTGGTGCTCGACTGCACAGTCGAAGGCTTGATGCACGCGCCCGAGCTGCCGCAAGTGCTGGCGCATGGCGCGCGCGTGATGCACGTGAGCAACGAGCACCCGGAAGCGCTGATGCGGCTCTTGCCCGACGACGCTTTGGAAGCCCGGGTGAAAGCCCACGCCAAGCGGTTTCGCGCTGCCCAGCACATGCATGTGCAAAGCGACAGCGGTACCGATTTGTCGATTGATCTGGCAGGCGCAGTGGTGGGCGGCAATTGGGGCTACACCACCAAGCCCGGCACACTCACGCACTGGCCCGGCGGCTTGGTGCTCGCGTTTCCAGCCAAGGCGCGGGTGAATGGGCGCATCGTCCTCGATGTGGGCGATGTGAACCTCACTTTCAAGCGCTACATCGAAAGCCCAGTCGGGCTGTCGATTCAAGACGACCACATCACCGCCATCGACGGCACGGGTGTGGACGCAGAGCTGATGCGCACCCACTGGGCCGCCTGGGCCGCTTTTGATGCTGCGCCCAATGAGCGCAGCGCCTACGCCGTGAGCCACGTGGGATACGGCCTCAACCCTGCAGCACGCTGGGACAGCATGGCGCTCTACGACAAGCGCGATTTCAACGGCACCGAGCTGCGCGCCTTCGCTGGCAATTTCCTCTACAGCACCGGAGCGAACGAGGTGGCAGGCCGCCACACGCGGGGCCATTTCGATTTGCCGATGCGCAACTGCACCATCCGACTCGACGCTGAAGTGGTGGTGCAGCGTGGCGAGTTAACCGGGCCATGACGCCGATCCCACACTTTTCCACGCTTGGCAGCGGCCCCACGGTGCTGATGCTGCACGGCATTGGCGGCGGGCACGACGCGTTTGCACCGCAACTGGAAGCCCTGGCAAGCGCGGGCTATCGCGCGGTGAGCTGGGATGCCCCTGGCTACGGCAGCAGCGCGCCGGTAGAGCCCTACACCTTCAAAGCACTGGCCCAATCGGCGGTGGGTTTGATCGAGGCCTTGCAAGCGAAAACCTCGCCCGGGCCGATCACCCTGGTGGGCCACAGCATGGGCGGCATGGTGGCGCAAGAAGTCGCCGCTCGCAGGCCCGATTTGCTGCGCGGCTTGGTGCTGGCCGGCACCTCGGCTGCTTTTGGCAAGCCCGATGGCGAGTGGCAGCGCCATTTCATCGCCGAGCGCACCGCGCCGCTGGCATCCGGCGGCGGCATGGCCACACTGGCTGAGCAGCTCGTGCCGCGCATGATCGGGCCGGGCGCCGAGCCAGAAGGCGTGGCGCTTGGCGTGCAGATCATGGGCCGTGTGCCTGAAGCCACCTACCGCCGCGCACTCGAATGCCTGCTCAGTTTTGACCGCCGCGCGAATTTGGCGCAGATCGCCGTGCCCACCCTCGCGATCGCGGGGGAATTTGATCGCAACGCACCGCCCACCGTGATGCAGGCCATGCAAGCCCGCATCCCGAATTGCAGCTGGGCGCTGATGAAAAACGTGGGCCACCTGATGCAACTCGAAGCGCCAGAAGAATTTTCGCGGCTCCTGACGCACTTTTTGCGAGAAATTGTGATGATTTAACCTGATTCAGACCATACCTCAGATGCGCCGACCCGTCCGTTCGGGCTGAGCCTGTCGAAGCCCCTGGCGATGCCCAACGACCAAGCTCAGGGCGAACGGGTTTCTATCTGAGGCATGGCCCTAATCAGGTGATTTAACCCCTTTGTCCATATATTCATTGAATGTATTGCTATTATTTTTGATTAAACCGTGACCCAGCTTTCCTTCACCCCTGCTGTGGGCGACGCAGCGTTCACGCCGCAACAAGTGCTGTGGCTTGAGCGCGCCCACACCTTGGGCCGCGACCGTTTCGCTGACCGCGCGAAAACTTGGGACGATGCAGCGAGCTTCCCCTTTGCCAACTACGCCGATTTGCGTGAGCAGGGCTTTTTGAGCCTGTGCGTGCCTGAATCCGCAGGTGGTGGCGGCGCGGATTTCGCCACCTACATGATGGTGGCCGCCGAGCTGGGCCGCTTTTGCGGGGCCACCGCGCTCACCTACAACATGCACAGTTGCTCCACGCTGTGGACCGGCTTGCTGATCGACGGCGTGGCCTTGGACGACGCACAGCGCTCAGAACATGCCGAGCGCCGCGAATTGCACTTCGCGCGGGTGGTGCAACACGGCAAGCTCTACGCTCAGCCTTTTTCGGAAGGCACGGCGGCCGCTGCGGGCCGCGCGCCCTTCGGCACCAGCGCGCGGCGCGAGGTGAAAGGCGGCATGAGCGGCTGGCTCGTGAACGGCAAAAAGATTTGGGCATCGCTCTCAGGCGCGGCGGATTACTACGGCATCTTGTGCACTGAAGACGTGCCCGGCAAAGACCCCGACACACGCGACACGCTCTACCTCGCCATCCCCGCCGACTCAATCGGCCTCAGCATCAGCGGCGACTGGAACCCCATGGGCATGCGCGGCACGGTGAGCCGCAACCTCACATTCGCCGACGTGTGGGTGCCCGATGCCGAGCAACTGCTGCCGCGCGGCAGCTACTTCCGAGCGGCACAAGCCTGGCCCGCGATGTTTTTCACGCTCGCAGCCACCTACCTGGGCGTGGCGAATGCGGCCTATGACTTCACGG
>JAAFHN010000015.1 GCA_013298415.1 Comamonadaceae bacterium | reverse complement strand
GTGCATGCATGGCATCCAGCACAGGCACGGTCACCTCATCGTTGCGCAGCGTGGTCACAGCCGCTCCCAACTCGCCGAAATACTGGACGATGTTGAAAGTGAAACTGTCGTAGTTGTCGATCATCAGGACGTGGGGCATAGGGGGCGGGGGAATTTTGAACGCAAAGGGCGCGAAATGCACGCGAAGGGCGCAAAGGTAACAGCCAGTTTTTTTCTTACAGCCGGTTAACCAACCTGGCGATGCCTTTTGTGCCAAGCGGGGCTGCGTGGAAATTGATGAGCAATCCGAGTTTCAGGTCAGCAACTCGCAAATAGGAGAGAAGTTGCGCACGATGTACATCGGTGATCGCTTCGATCGCCTTGATTTCAACGATGACTTTGCCATCCACAACGAAATCAGCGCGGTACGCAAGACCCAAGGGCTGGTTTTTGTACCAAGCTTCGATGGGCACTTCACGTTCGAATGCCAAGCCCCGATCTGTAAGTTCTATTTCAAGTGCTGCGCAATAAGCACTTTCAAGTAGACCCACGCCAAGCTCACGTTGCACCTCAATGGCTGCACCGATGATGTCATGTGAACAATCCTCTTCGGTGGATTGACTCTGCGCTCTTTGCGTTTCTTTTGCGAACTCTGCGTTCATGGTTCCCTCGGTTCTTTGATTCATACAAATCCTTCTTCTACCAATTCCGCTGCTCGCAATAAGGCTCTCGCCTTGGCTTCGGTTTCCTGCCATTCGAGTTCGGGGATGCTGTCGGCAACGACGCCGGCTGCGGCTTGTACATAGAGGGTGTTGTCTTTCACGATGCCGGTGCGGATGGCGATGGCCAAATCCATGTCGCCGGCAAAGCTGAGGTAGCCGCACGCGCCGCCGTAAATGCCGCGTTTGCTGGGCTCCAATTGATCGATGATTTCCATCGCGTGCACTTTGGGCGCGCCCGTCAAGGTGCCTGCGGGAAAGCTGGCTTTGAACACATCCATGGCAGTCAGCCCTGGTTTCAACACGCCTTCCACATTGCTCACGATGTGCATCACGTGGCTGTAGCGTTCTACGTGGAAGGCTTCTGTAACTTTCACGCTGCCAATTTGTGCGATGCGGCCAATGTCGTTGCGGGCCAGATCGATCAGCATCACATGTTCGGCGCGCTCTTTGGGGTCGTTGAGCAATTCTTGCTCTACTGCCTTGTCGCGCTCTGGTGTATTCCCGCGTGGTCGGGTTCCGGCCAAGGGCCTGATCGTGACCTTTTGTGCCCCATCGCTCAAAGTTTCTTGCCGCACCAAAATTTCCGGCGAAGCACCCACAATATGAAAATCGCCCATGTGGTAGAAATACATGTAGGGGCTGGGGTTCAATGAGCGGAGTGCCCGATACAGACTGAGCGGGCTTTCCGTGAAGGTTTTGTGCAGTCGCTGGCCCACTTGCACTTGCATGAAATCGCCAGCCTCGATCAGCGCTTTGGCTTGCTCCACCGCAGCGATGTAGTCGGCCTTGGCAAACTCGCGCTGCACGGGATGGTCTTGCGTGGCCTTCACCTGCGGCGCGCTCACCGAGTAACGCAACTGCTCTTTCAGCTCACGAAGTCGCTTTTTGGCTTTGGCATAGGCCTCAGGCTGGGTGGGATCGGCGTAGACGATGAGGTAGAGCTTGCCGGAGAGGTTGTCGATCACGGCGAGCTCTTCGCAGAGCAGGAGCTGGATGTCAGGGCAGTCCAGCGTGTCGGGCGGGCAACTGGCTTGCAGCTTTTTTTCCACGTGGCGCACCGCGTCGTAGCCAAAGTAGCCGGCCAAGCCGCCGCAAAAACGCGGCAGGCCGGGCTTGAGGGCCACTTTGAAGCGGGCTTGGAAAGCGGCAATCGCGTCCAGCGGGTTGCCGGGCAGGGTCTCGGTCAATGCACCGTCTTTGAAGACCTCGGTTTTGGCCGCCTCGCCAAAGCCAGCGCTCTTGAGCACGGTGCGCGCGGGCAAGCCGATGAAGCTGTAGCGCCCAAAGCGCTCGCCGCCCACCACCGATTCGAGCAAGAAGCTGTGCCTGCCTTGGTTTTGGGAGTATGCGAGTTTCAGATACAGCGAAAGTGGGGTTTCCAGGTCAGCAAAGGCTTCGGCCAGCAGCGGGATGCGGTTAAAGCCTTGGGCAGCCAGGCTTTTGAATTCAAGTTCGGTCATGAAAGATGAGAAAACGGGAGATCTGAAGAGTCAAAGCCGTGCGCATGCCGTGAGGCAAAACGCTGCGCAACTGCGCAAAAACAAGTGCTTTGAGGGAAAACTGAGGGTCGCGAAGGCAGCGAAGGGCTCAGGTTTGCGAGCGAAACGAGTGTCGCCAGGGCCATGCTCCCTGCCCTGCTGCCGTGGTGGCGAGCTCATGGGCGAGCGCGCGCAAAGGCACATGCGCAGCGGCGCAGGCTCTTGGGGCGCGAGGAATGCTCATGCGCAAACTGTAGCAGATGCGTCTGGGCGGATGCATTTTGGGTAGACGCTTCTTTGCAACTTCGGGTATGTGCGAGTTTTGCAGACACAGCGGCTTGCGCGAAAATCCCAACACAGCAAATGCTGCAAGATTTGTAGCAACAAATCCTTATTTTTAGGAGACAGACATGATGATTGACCGCAGAAATGCACTTTTGGCCGCTGGCGGCGGCCTGGTTTTGGCCACAGCCGCGCCGTTTGCGCTGGCGCAGGCGCCTGCAGCTGGCGTGACGCTGGCCGGCGTGAAATTTGACCCCGAGGTGACGGTGGGCGGCGTGAAGCTGCAACTCAACGGCGCAGGCGTGCGCTTTCGCGCTGTGTTCAAGGTTTACGCAGCAGCCATGTATGCCAACACCAAGATCACCACGAATGAGGCTGCGATCCGCACGGGCACAGCGCCTCGCCGCTTGCAGATGGTTGCCCTGCGCAACGTGAAGGGCGATGATTTCGGCAAGCTTTTCACGCGTTCCATCGAAGACAACGCTTCGCGTGAGGAGTTCACCAAGAATCTGAACAACGTGATTCGCATGGGGCAAATCTTTGCGGACGCGCGCAACTTCAACGACAAAGACGTGATCAATGTGGATTTCGTGCCTGGCACGGGGACCGTGATTTCGCACAAAGGCAAGCAAATGGGCGAGCCTTTCCCTGGCACTGAATTTCACACCATGATGATGAAGATTTGGTTTGGACCCAAGCCTGCGGACGACGCGCTTCGCCTGGCACTTTTGGGTGGCTCGACGACTGCAAACCAAAACCTCTGACGCGGCCGCTGCTGCGGCAGCTCCATGGCGCAAACTCAGGCGACTTCAGTCGCCTTTTTTGTGCGTTTTTTAAGTTCTGTCCCGGATTTTGTTATCTGTAGCGCTACTGTTTTGGGAGCGATCGTCGAGGCTTTCAGTCCGTCAAAGCAACTCGCCATCACGTATTCCAGGATCTCGTCGTCGCTGTACTGCTCGCTGGCTTTCAGGAATTCGAGCACTGGGTCGCAAGCGCGGGCAAACACGGTGTAGAGCACCACGATGGGCGGCAACGCAGGGTTGATTTGCCCATCCGCCTGGGCTTGCTCAATCCAAGCGCCCAGCGTGTCGCTCACGCTCATCAGGCCATCCATGTAGCCGCGATGCTTGGCCAGCGCGGCGCGCAAGCTGGAATTTTGGCTCGGCAAGCTGGGCATCTGGCCGTGGAGCGCCATGCGCATCACCCAGCGCACAACAGCTTGGATTTTTGCCAGTGGCGCATCCGATGGCGGCAGGCTCTGCACGAAATCGGTGGCGCTCGCCATGGCGCGCGCCATCGTGGCGGCCGCCAAATCCTCTTTGCTCTCAAAGTGGTGGTACAGGCTGGCTTTGGAAATGCCCACCTCGGTGGCCACATCGTCCAGCGTCATCAAATCAAAGCCTTTGCTGGCCAAGAGTTGGTTGGCGGCTTGCAGCACGGCATCTTCACGCGCGCGCAGCATTTGTTGTTTGAACGAAGGCTTATTCACAGCCTGGATTTTGGCCGACTGCGAGCTTTGACGGGGCCCAAGGGTTATCGGCAGGCGCTGGCGCCCAACCCAATCCCGGCTCACTGCTTGCGCTGCACGGTCAGGTTGCGCTTCGCGTCTTCGGGGTAGGCGAAGGTGATCGCGCCGTTTTGCACCTTGCCCATCACGAGCATATTGGGTGTGATGGCGTCTTTATCAGCGGCGGAAAAGGGCTTGTCGTAAGTCGTGACCACGCCGTAGTAAACCCTGGTCACGTTCTCCAGGGCGTTCTTCACAACTGGCCCAGTCAGGTTGCCGTCTCGCACATTGAAGAGGCTGTAGAGCAACAAGTAAGCAGCGTCATAGCCCTGCGCGGCGGCCATCGGCACTGCGATTTTGCTGCTCTTGTATTTGCGGGCGTAGCTGGCCAAGAAGGCCGCGCGGCGCTCGTTGCTCGGCTCGGCGATGAAGGTTTGCGCCATGAGCGCGCCTTCTGCCGCTTCTTTTCCGCCATCGATGAAAAATGGAAAACTGAGAGGCCAGGCGCCAATTTGGGGCAGCTTCGGCGCATGCGCCTTTCTGGCTCGGGCAATTACCGCGTTTTCAGGGCCAACGGTGTAGCTGAAGATGGCTTCCGCGCCTGCGGCCTTGGCTTCCTTCACTTCTTCGCTCAGGTCTTTCACGCCCAAATCGAATCGCGCCACATAGACCGGCCTGGCGTTTTTGGCGGCAAGCGCCTTCTCCACGTCTTTCAAGCCACCTTCGCCATAGCCCGATTTGTCGGCAAAGATGGCCACTTTGTCCCAGCCGCGCTTGAAGGCGTCTTCAAGCACAAAGGGTGCTTGAATCGCATCGCGGGCCGACATGCGAAAGATATAACTCTCAGGCGCTGGGAATTTGGCCGTGATGGCTGTGCCTGTGGCGCAAGGCACGATCAGAGGCAGCTTGTTGGCCTGAAACACATCGAGTGATTTCATGGCCACGCCAGTGTTGCAAAAGCCCAGCACTGCGGCCACTTTCTCTTTTGCCAGCGCTTCGCTTTGCTTCAAGCCTTCATCGGGATTGGCTTTGTCGTCTTTGATCACAAGCTCAATCGGGCGGCCAATGTAGCCGCCCACGGCATTGATCTGATCCACCGCGAGCTGAATACCTTGCAGCATGGGCACGCCAAAATCGGCAGACGCGCCAGTGAAGGGGCCAATCACGCCGATTCGGAGGGTGTTGCCTGAAGGAGTAGGAGCTGGCACAGCCGCAGTGGCTGGGGTCGATGCCGGTGCTTGTGCCAAGGCAATTGCGGGGGCAATCACCGGGGCAATCATCGCGGCAATTGCCCATGCCAGCGCGGCGCCAAGCCGAGCGCGTTTGCTCAAAATCATGTTTGTCTCCAATGTGGGAGGGATTTTGGACTTGGCCCCTGTCTTGTCAAGGCTCAACCCTGACGAATGGCGGACAAACCCAGGACAAAGCGCCCAGCAAGGACACGGCCCGCTGGCCTTCAGGCCTCTGGCGGCTCCAGCTTGGCATGTGCAGCGCTCACCAAGGCCTCCGACACCCGCTTCAAAATATCTGAGGGCAAGCTCCAGCAATGCCAATACAGCGTGACCGGCCAGCGCTTGCCTTCCAACACGTCTACGAGTTGACCGCTGCGCAAATAGGACTGAGCCAGTGGCAGCGGCAGCGCCGTGGCACCCCAGCCTGCCAAGGCCGCGCGAAGCTGGCCTTCTGTGGACGGCACGTAGCGCTGGCGCAAGCGCACATGCCGCAGGCCCAGGCTTTGCGCCACAAAGTCGGCGTGCAGATCATCTTTGCGGTTGAACGCAACGAAGGGAAGGCTCGCGAAGTTTTGCGGCGATATGCCGTGGGGCGCGTGTTTCTTGGCGAATTCGGCTTGGGCCACACAGACATAAGGCATCACGCCCAGGGACGTGACAGCGCAGCCTCGAAGCGCTTGCGACAGCGCCGTGATGCAGCCCATCACCTGGCCGGAGCGCAGCCACTCGAGCGTGAAATCTTGATCGTCGGCAATCATCTCCAGCGGCAGGCCCTGTTGCACCAGTGGACTGAGCGCATCCATAACCCACGTGGCGATGCTGTCGGCGTTCACGGCAATCGAGATGCGCTCTTCCTCGCCGCGCGAGCGACCGGCGTCGCCGCCCAGCTCGGAAAGGTCGGCGTCCAAATCACCGCGCAAAAGGCGCAACTGCTTGGTGTGCTTGATGAGCAATACCCCAGCGGGCGTGGGCCGCACCGGGCGTGTGCGCTCCAAAAGCACGGTGCCAGCGGCGGTTTCGAGCGCGCGCAGGCGTTGCGACACGGCGCTTTGGGTCACATTCAGGCGCTGGGCGGCGCGCTCAAAGCCGCCATCTTCCACCACGGTGGCCAGGCATTCGAGGGCGAAGGGGTCGAAATGTCGCACGGTGCAATCATGCCGCGAAAAATTCATTAGCTTGACTAATGAAGTCGTTGATTCATTCACATTGCTTCATTTTGCAACGCAAAATCGGCACACTCTGGGCGCATGAAAACTGTGATTTTTGGCGCCGGCATCATCGGCGTGAGCACCGCCTGGCATTTGCTGCAAGAAGGCCACGAGGTGGTGGTGGTGGATCGCCAGCCCCAAGCCGCGATGGAAACGAGTTTTGCCAATGCCGCGCAAATCTCGGTGAGCTATTGCGAGCCTTGGGCCAACAAGCATGCGCCGCTGAAGATGCTGCAGTGGATGTTTCGCGCAGACTCTCCGCTCTTGTTTCGCCCGCAGCTCGATTGGCAGCAATGGCGCTGGGGCTTGCAGTTTTTGGCGAATTGCAACGACGCGGCGTTTTTGAAAAACACCGAGCAAATCGTGGCACTCGGCGCCTACAGCCACCGCGCGCTGAAAGACGTGGTCGCTGCAACCGGCATTGACTACAACCGCTTGGAGCGCGGCATCGCCCACTACTACACCGATCAAGCCTCGTTTGATTCTGCAGGCGAGGCAGCCGCGCTCATGGGCAAATTTGGCGTGAAGCGCAACGTGGTGAGCCGCGACGAGTTGCTGAACATCGAGCCCGCCTATGCCGCCTTCAAAGACAGCATCGTGGGCGGCACGTTCACGCCCAGCGATGAATCCGGAGACGCACGGCTCTTCACACAAGCGCTTGCCAAGCTGTGCGAAGCCAAGGGCGTGAAATTCTTGTGGAACCACGATGTGCTGCGGCTGAACACCATTGGCAAGGGCATGGACACGGCTGTGGTGAAAGATCGGCTCACGCAGCGAGAGAGAGCCCTGAGCGGGGATGCATTCGTGGTGGCTTGCGGCTCGTATTCAGCGCCGCTCTTACGCACCGTGGGCGTGGATTTGCCGATTTATCCCGGCAAAGGCTATAGCGCCACGCTGCCGATTTTGAAACCCGAAAAAGCGCCCCAAGTAAGCGTGATCGACGATGAACTCAAGATCGCCATCTCTCGCCTCGGCAACCAGCTCCGCGTGGCGGGCACGATTGAGTTGAACGGCTACAACAAAGCGCTGGATACGGATCTAGCGCGCACGAGATGCGAAATGCTCGTAAAACGCATCGAGCGAGTGCTGCCCGGCGTGTGCGACACGCGCTTGAAAAGCGAAGGCGGCAACCCTAATTTTTGGACAGGTCTGCGCCCCGCCACGCCCACCAACATCCCCTACATCGGCCGGACAAAAGTCAACAAGCTTTGGGTGAATGCCGGTCACGGCACGCTGGGCTGGACCCACGGCGCAGGATCAGGCAAGGCCATTGCCATGCTCATCAGCAACAAAAAGCCGGAGATCGGGGCTTTTCGGTTTTGTTGAGGGCTGGAGCGTAGGGGGCAGGGGCAGCCCTTTTGAACGCAGAGTTCGCAAAATGTACGCAGAGTACACAAAATGGACAGCCAAGAGTCGAATTTTTAGGTCAAATATCAGCTCTGTCTAAATATTTTCATTGTTTATTGCTATGAATAGTGTAGCAATTCAGTCTTTGGCTTGACTCTGCGAACTCTGCGTTTGTTTCGCGAACTCTGCGTTCATTTGGCTGTTGGCTCCCTACCCCCCTACTCCACCCGCAAAATTTTCAGCATGTTCGTGCCACCCGGGGCGCCCATGGGTTCGCCGCAGGTGATGGCGTACATGTCGCCGGTTTTCACGATGCCGCGCATTTTTAAGTGCTCTTCGGCTTGTTGGAGTGCCTTATCGCGATCTGCCACGGCTTGGGCGAGCAAGGGGCGCACGCCTCGGTACATGGCCAATTTTCGTTGAGTCGCAAGCTTGGGCGTGAGGGCGTAGATCGGGATTTTGATGCGGTGGCGGCTCATCCACAACGCGGTGGAGCCGCTGTCGGTGAGTGCCACGATGGCTTTGCAGTTCAAGTGGTGCGCGGTAAAGAGCGCACCCATTGCAATCGTTTGGTCGATGCGGTTGAAGTTTTTGCCTTGGAAGTCGCCGTCAATCTCCAAGTGCTCGGCCGCTTCGGCCGCTTCGCAAATTCGACCCATTTCTTGCACCGTTTCCAGCGGGTATTTGCCGGCTGCCGTTTCGGCTGAGAGCATCACCGCATCGGTGCCGTCAAGCACCGCGTTGGCCACGTCGCTCACCTCGGCTCTTGTGGGCACGGGGTTCGTGATCATGCTTTCCATCATTTGCGTGGCGGTGATCACGGTTTTGTCGGCCTCGCGGGCCATCTTGATCATGCGTTTTTGCAAGGCGGGCACGGCTGCGTTGCCCACTTCCACGGCCAAATCGCCGCGCGCCACCATGATGCCGTCAGAAGCTGCAATGATTTCTGCCAAGCGGGGGATGGCCTCTGCACGCTCGATCTTGGCGATCAGGCCGGGTTTGTGGCCCCACTCTGCGCCCGCCACGTTGGCCAATTGCCGCGCCATTTCCATGTCGGTGGCGTTCTTCGCAAAGCTCACCGCCACATAGTCAGCTTGAAAGCTCATGGCGGTTTTGATGTCGTCCATGTCTTTGCCGGTAAGCGCTGGGGCTGTGAGCCCGCCGCCGCGTTTGTTGATGCCTTTGTTGTTGGAAAGCTCTCCGCCGATGCGCACGATGGTGTGCACAGCCTCGCCTTTCACCGCCGAAACTTCCATCACGATCAGGCCATCGTTGAGCAGCAAGATGTCGCCCGCTTTCACGTCGCGCGGCAGTTCCTTGTAGTCCAGCCCCACACCTGTCAAATCGCCAAGCTCAGTGCGCTGCGCATCCAGCACGAATGGCAGGCCCGATTCGAGCATCACCTTGCCTTCGGCAAACTTGCCCACGCGGATTTTTGGGCCTTGTAAATCAGCCATGATGGCCACTTCGCGGCCCGCGCGCACTGCCGCTTCGCGCACGAGCTTGGCGCGGTCGATGTGGTCTTGGGCTTTCCCGTGGCTGAAATTGAGCCGTACCACGCTCACTTTGAAGCGAATCATCGCCTCCAAAATCGCGGGGTCGCTTGACGCTGGGCCAAGCGTGGCGACAATTTTCGTGGCGTGGCGGGGGATGCGTTCAGCTTGCATGGTCTCTCTCAGTTTGAGACGCCATTGTGTGCTTGCCGTGGCCGTTGCGTTACGTGGTTGTTACCGATGCCAGGGTAATGGGTCAAACCAGCGCCAAGTGCATCAGCACCTTGCCTTTGTAGCCTGAGCCTGTGAGGATGGCTTGTGGCTCGACGCCGTAGGCTTGGAAACCCGCGCGCTCGTACAGCGCGATTGCGCTTGAGTTCCCCTCAGTCACGTTGAGCTTGATCGCCCGTAATCCGGGTTTGGCTCTGGCCTGTGCAATCGCCGAGTGCAGCAAGGCAGCGCCCGCACCTTTGCCGCGCGCGCCAGGCGAGACATACATGCCTATGAGAAGCGCCTTGTGCCGCGTTTTGGGTTTGGCGGAAAACTCCAGCGCCACCGTACCCACAAGCGCCTCCCCCAAAAACGCGCCCCAAGCCAAACCTAAGCCCTTCGAATCGGCCATGCGTGCCAGCCAATACGAATCCGGCTCTGCAGCGCGTTCAGCGGCGGTGGATGTGAACGCATCCGGCGCTTGGTCGTAAGCCTCCAACATCAGCGCCCTGTACTGCGCCAGATGCCCAGGCTTGAGCAATTCAACCCGCATCTTCAAGCGCTGGCCGCCCGCTGCATGAGCACTTCAAAAGCGGGCAAGGTTTTGCCTTCGAGCACTTCGAGGAAGGCACCGCCTCCGGTGGAGATGTAGCTCACTTGCTTTTCAATGCCGTACTTGGCAATCGCTGCGAGTGTGTCGCCGCCGCCTGCGATGGAAAAAGCGCTGGACTCGGCGACCGCTTTGGCAATGGTTTCGGTGCCGTGCGCAAAGGCATCGAACTCGAACACGCCGACAGGGCCGTTCCAAACGATGGTGCCCGCGCCATTGAGCACTGCCGCCAGTTGCGTGGCTGTTTGCGGGCCGATGTCGAGGATCATGTCGTCGGCAGCCACCTCGCTTGACGCTTTGGTGGTGGCGGGGGCGTCGGCGGCAAAAGCTTTGGCAGTGACCACGTCGCTCGGAATCGGCACGCTGGCACCGCGCGCGGCCATGAGATCGATCACGGCTTTGGCATCACCCACCAAATCGGCCTCGGCCAAGCTTTTGCCAATCGGCAGGCCTGCGGCGAGCATGAAGGTGTTGGCAATGCCGCCGCCCACGATCAGCTGATCGACTTTGGCCGAGAGGCTCTTCAAAATCGTGAGTTTGGTAGAGACCTTGCTGCCCGCCACGATGGCAACCAGCGGGCGCTTGGGCGCGCCAAGCGCCGCGTTCAGCGCGTCAATCTCAGCGCTGAGCAGTGGCCCGGCGCAGGCGATTTTTGCGAACTTGGCAATGCCGTGCGTGGTGGCTTCGGCGCGGTGGGCGGTGCCAAAAGCGTCGTTCACATAGATGTCGCAGAGCGCTGCCATTTGGCGACTCAAGTCTTCGTTGTTCTTCTTTTCGCCCTTGTTGACCCGGCAGTTTTCCAGCAGCACCACTTGGCCGGGCGCAACGCTCACGCCGCCCACCCAATCGGCGATCAGGGGCACTTCTCGACCCAGAAGCTCGCCCAGGCGCGCAGCCACCGGAGCCAGCGAGTCTTCGGGCTTGAACTCGCCTTCAGTCGGGCGACCTAAATGCGAAGTGACCATCACCGCTGCGCCTGCAGCGAGCGCCATTTGGATGCACGGCACGCTGGCGCGGATGCGAGTGTCTTCGGTGATTTGGCCTGCGTCGTCTTGCGGCACGTTCAGGTCAGCACGAATGAAAACGCGCTGGCCTGAGGCTTGGCCGGATGCGCACAGGTCGGTGAAGCGAAGGATGTTCATGAGCGTCAGGTGAGAAAGAAAGGTTTACCAGCCGAGGCCGATGCGCAGCGGCAAAAACACCGCCATGCCGCACACGATGGTGCCCAATGTGCCTTGGCGCCAAAAAAAGTAGGCCACACCGGCTGCGGCACCGAAAAGTCGCGCATCTTGCCAGCTCGGCACCAGTTGGCCTTGCAGCATCACGACCTCGGGCACGATGACCGCTGCCAACGCCGCAATCGGTGCGTAAGCAAGGCCGCGTTCGGCCCAAGCGGGCAGAGTCCAGGGCTTTGCGGAGATGAAGAAAAAGCTTCGGGTGAGGACGGTGATGAGCACCATGCCAGCAATCGTGAGCATGGTGAACCCATCGGTTTCGTTGGCGATCATGGTGCGGCCGCCTTCGGGCGCGCATGTTCCATCACCAGGCACACGACCACGGCGCAAGCAATCGCCAGCACGATGTTGAGCTTGAGCGGTAGCGCGTAGGCGACCACGCCCACTGCGCCGGCCACCGCTGCTGAGAGCACGCGCAGCCGCGTGCTCGCCAAGCTGCACATGATGCCGATCAGGGCCAGCGTGCCCGCAAAGGCCAAGCCCCATTGCTGCGGAATCACTTGCGCCAGCGCCACGCCCAGCATGCTGGGCAGGCTCCAGCTCAACCAGTTGCAAGAGCTGTTGCCCCACAAAAACGCAGCTTGCTCTCGGCGGCCCGCCTCATCAGGAGCGGGTGCCGCAAAGCGCTGCGTGAAGAGCATGTAGGTGAGGTCGGCACACAGGTAGCCGCGAAACAGCCGCTCGGGCAAGGGCATGTGCATCAGATAGGGCCGCAAATGCGCCGAAAAAACCACGAAGCGCAGGTTGACGCAAAACGCGGTCGCCAACACCACCCACATCGGCGCACCTGCCAACAGGAGCGGCAACGCAGCAAGTTGCGCGCTGCCTGCAAATACCAAGATGCCCATCGCAATCGTTTCGGTGAGCGACAAGCCCGCCTTGGTCATCGCCACGCCCGTCATCAGGCCCCAGGCTGCGATGCCCGGCGCAGCGGGCAAAAGCGCTTTGAAGCCTTCTGCAAACGCGGGATGGCGGATGTCTTGCCGCAGGATTTGAAGCAGGCTCATGCGGCTGGGCTCTCGCTGCGCACGTGCACGCGCTCGCCGCTTTCGAGCGCTGCGCCGCGCAGAAATTCGGCCGCTGAGAGGCGCTTTCCGCCTGCGCGTTGCAGCTCGGTGAGTACCAGGCTGCCCTGGGCGGTTGAAACGGTGAATTCAGACCCGTTTTGAAGTGAAATCAATCCTCTGTCCTGGTATTCACAATGTTTGGTGCTATTGATTGCATAGCATTGCCAAATCTTCCACACCTCGGCAGGCTGCTCGGGCGTGGCCGCTCGGGTGAGCCACGCACCGGGCGCGGGATTGAAGGCGCGCACTTGCGCGGCCAGGCTTTGGGCGCTGCGGTTCAAGTCGAGCTCGGCTTCGGCTTTGTCGATTTTGTGCGCGTAGGTGATGCCCGTTTCGGGTTGCTTTTGCGGTTGAAGCTCGCCGCGACGCGCGCGGGCAAGGGCCTGCACCACCATCGGGCCGCCCAGGGCGGCGAGCTTGTCGTGCAGGCTTTGCGTGGTGTCCTCGCTGGCAATCGCGATGCGCTCGGTCAGCAGCCTGTCGCCCGTGTCCAGTCCTGCGTCCATCTGCATGATGGTGATGCCGGTTTCTGCGTCTTGGGCTTCGATGGCGCGGTGGATCGGAGCTGCGCCGCGCCACCGTGGCAGCAGCGATGCGTGGATGTTGAAGCAGCCCAGGCGCGGCGTATCCAGCACCCATTGCGGCAGGATCAGGCCGTAGGCGGCCACCACCAGGGCATCGAGCTCGGCGGATTTCAGCGCGGCTCGGCCCATCGCCGCTTCTTCAGGAAATTTCCCATCCAGCCGCAAACTGCGCGGCTGCGATAGCTGTAAGCCTTGCGCCAAGGCAAGCGCCTTCACGGCCGAGGCTTGCAGCTTCATGCCGCGGCCCGCCGGCCGATCTGGCTGGGTAAGCACGAGTGGGATGGTTGCGCCGGATTCGATCAATGAAGCAAGCGCCGCAGCCGCGAACTCGGGCGTGCCGGCAAAGCCGACCCGAAGTCCGGCCAAGCTTGCCAGCTCACGCATTGCGCCGAGCTTCGCGCCGCTCTTTTTCGATTCGGGCCTTGATTCGAGTGCGCTTGAGCATCGAGAGGTATTCCACAAACACCTTGCCGCTCAAGTGATCCAGCTCGTGCTGAATGCACACAGCAAGCAAGCCCTCGGCTGCAATCTCGCGCCGCGCGCCGCTCCCGTCGTCGGCCATCACGCGCACGGCTTTGGAGCGGCTCACGCCGTCGTACACGCCCGGCACGCTCAGGCAGCCTTCTTCGCCTTTTTCTTTGTCGGGGCTCGTCCAGCTGAGTTCGGGGTTGATGAGCACGAGCGGCTCATCCCGCGATTCGCTCACATCGATCACGATCACGCGCTCATGCACGTCCACTTGCGTGGCGGCCAAGCCGATGCCTTTGGCCTCGTACATGGTCTCCAGCATGTCGTCTGTGAGCTGCTTGGCGCGCGCCGCCGCGCCGCTTGCGCCCCAGTCAAAGGGCTTGGCCACGGTGTGCAAACGCGGATCGGGGAATTCGAGAATCGTGAGTTGGCTCATGCGGGTGGGCTTGCGGCGAGGGTCGCCTGGCATCGGAGAAACCCCGATATTTTCGCAAATCGCAGGGCTTGCGTTGCGAAAGAGCAAAAAACCTTGCGAAATCAAACAGTTGTATTCACAATTGAAGGCAAAATCTCAAGTATTCATGCTCATGAAGGCACCTGCCATGCAAGCACGCTTCACCGTTTTTCCACGCGCTGGTTTGTGCGTGGCCGCCACCGCGCTGCTGAGTGCGCTGGCATTGTCTGCTCATGCTCAGCAAGTCACCACGCCGCAGCAAGCCAGCCGCGCGCAGCAAGTGGCGCAGGCGGGCGTGCCGCTGGCAGACCTGGCCCCTAACGCGCCCGACCGCTACACCGTGAAATCAGGCGACACGCTCTGGGGCATTTCCACGCTCTTTTTGAAGAGCCCCTGGCGCTGGCCCGATCTCTGGGGCATGAACATGGCGGATATCCGCAACCCGCACCGTATCTTTCCTGGGCAGGTGCTGGTGTTGGAAAAAGCCGA
>JAAFHN010000647.1 GCA_013298415.1 Comamonadaceae bacterium | reverse complement strand
GCTTCCAGGTTTGCATGAAGAAGTAGCCACCTCCGCCGATACCGCCAAAAATCAGCCACCACCATTTCACGAAAATCTCGCTGAGATTGATCACGAATACCGTGGGCCCAGGCAGATCAGCCCCAAATGAGCTGAACACCGACTTGAACGACGGGATCACGAAAATCATGATCACCGCGACCACAACGAAGGCCACCACCACCACCGCTGCTGGGTACATCAGCGCCGACTTGATCTTGGATTTCAGCGCCTCGGTTTTTTCCATGTAAATCGCGAGGCGATCCAACAGGGCATCCAAAATGCCCGCAGCCTCGCCAGCCTCAATGAGGTTGCAGTACAGGTTGTCAAAATGCTGTGGAAACTTGCGAAATGCCTGAGAGAGCGATGTGCCGGTCTCCACATCAGTGCGAATGTCGTTGAGCAGCTTGGCCACACTCGGGTTGGAGTTGCCGCGGCCCACGATGTCGAAGGCCTGAAGCAGCGGCACGCCCGCTTTCATCATCGTGGCCAGCTGGCGGGTGAAGATCGCCAGCTCCTTCGCCTTGATCTTTTGCCCCCCGCGCAGTCGACGCCTTTTGATCTTCGTAGGCAAGATGCCTTGGCGGCGCAAAGACGCGGTGACCTGGTTTTCCCCCATCGCCCGCATCTCGCCGCGCACGGCCTTGCCGTTGCGGTCTTTGCCTTCCCACTCCCACAAGACGTCTTTCAAATCAGCAGTGCGGGCGGGTGCTGCGGTGGCCATGTATGGGTATCCTGTTGTTGGTGGTTGGCGCGTGCGTCAGGCGTTTGAGCCTACTCGTTTGTACACGCCAGCACTTCTTCGAGCGATGTGAGGCCTTGGCGCACTTTGCCGAGACCGGATTGCCGCAGCGATCTCACACCCTCCGCCTCGGACTGCCGTGCGATTTCTGGCGCCGTGGCCTCAGCCAAGATCATGCGCTGCAACTCGTCGCTGATCGGCATGACTTGGTAAATGCCGACGCGGCCTTTGTAACCGTTGTTGCACATGCTGCAACCGACCGGTTTGTACGGCGTCCACGAGCCATCCACATCTTCTTCTTTGAAGCCAGCTTGGACCAGGGTCTCGGTGGGGATGTCGGCTGGCAGCTTGCAGGCAGGGCAAAGGCGGCGGGTTAGGCGCTGCGCCGTGATGAGGATCACGCTGGAGGCAATGTTGAAAGGCGCAATGCCCATGTTGCGCATGCGAACCAAGGTGGTTGGTGCGTCGTTGGTGTGCAGGGTGCTGAGCACCATGTGGCCCGTTTGTGCGGCCTTGATCGCAATGTCCGCAGTCTCCAGATCGCGAATCTCGCCGACCATGATCACATCGGGATCTTGGCGCAAAAAAGACTTCAGCGCCGCTGCAAAACTGAGCCCAGCCTTGTCGTTCACGTTCACCTGGTTCACGCCCGGCAAGTTGATCTCGCAGGGGTCTTCGGCCGTGGAGATGTTCACGCCAGGCACGTTCAAGATGTTCAGGCAGGTGTAGAGCGACACGGTTTTGCCCGAGCCCGTTGGGCCCGTGACAAGCACCATGCCGTAGGGACGAGAGACCGCGTGGAGCAGCCGCTCTTTTTCTTGCGGGTCGTAGCCGAGTGCGTCGATGCCGAGCTTGGCGCTGGATGGATCCAAAATCCGAATCACGATCTTCTCGCCAAACATCGTTGGCAAGGTGCTCACGCGAAAGTCGATCACCCGATCTGCCGATACTTTGAGCTTCATCCGCCCGTCTTGCGGGATGCGCTTCTCGGATATGTCCATCCGCGAGATGACTTTGATGCGCGAGGCGAGTTTTTCTTTGATCGAAACGGGCGGGCTCGCGATCTCGCGCAGCTCGCCGTCGATGCGAAAACGCACGCGGTATTGGTGCTCATACGGCTCAAAATGCAAGTCGGATGCCCGCATCGCATAGGCATCCAGCAGCATTTTTTGCAAGAACTTGACGACGGGCGCGTCTTCTACCTCGCCAGCGCCGCTGTCTTGCTCCTCCTCGACTGGCGCATCCATGCTGCTTTCGTCGAAGTCCACGTCGCCGATGATGTTTTCCATCGACTCGCTCACCACTTTGTAAGTGGC
>JAAFHN010000202.1 GCA_013298415.1 Comamonadaceae bacterium | reverse complement strand
CGAGGCAAAAAGGCGCAGGCGGTAGTGGGCGACGAAGTTGACTGGCTTGCCAGTGCCGACGAGGGCACGATTGAGCGCGTGCTGCCTCGGCGCAATGTGCTCTACCGCCAAGACGAGCTGCGCACCAAAACCTTTGCCGCCAACTTGGACACGGTGCTGATTTGGCTCGCCGCAGAGCCCGTGTTTTCTGAGAGCCAGCTCACCCGCGCGTTGGTGGCCTGCGAAGCTGCCGGTATTCGCGCAGTGATCGTGCTGAACAAGCTTGATTTGCCTGCTTGGCCTCTTGCCTGGGATCGACTAGAGCCGTATCGTCAAATGGGCTATGAGGTGATTGGCGCGTGCATGAAGCGCGAAGCCGACCCTGGCTTAGGGCGGGTGCTGGGCTTGCTTGCTGGCCACACCACCCTGGTGCTCGGCCCAAGTGGGGGCGGCAAAAGCAGCTTTGTGAACCGAGTGGTGCCGAGCGCCCAAGCGGCCACGAATGAAATCTCACAAGCGCTCAACAGCGGCAAACACACCACAACAAGCACGACTTGGTATCAGCTGGGCGCGCAACGCGCTGCCGGCGCGCTGATCGATTCACCGGGCTTTCAAGAGTTTGGGCTGCACCACATTGAGCCTGCCGGTTTGGCGGGATTGATGCCTGATTTGCGCATTCACCTTGGCCAATGCCGCTTTTACAACTGCATGCATCTGCACGAGCCGCAGTGCGCTGTGAAACCTCACGTGCAAGCTTTCAACGCAGAAAATGATGCAATATCACCCCTCTGTCCTGGTGAAATAAGCATCCGACGCTATTCTTTGTATAGCGAGCTCATGGCTGAGCTGCAAGCGGCTCAAGGCAGCCACTGAGCCAAGAACGATGCAGCTACACGGTCAACCGCGAGAACTTTGGAGCTACGCGGTCAACCGCGAGAGCTTTGCAGCTACGCGGTCAAGCGCGCAGCGGTCATCAGGGCCAGCAAGAGCATCCACAACACCACGTAGCGCCAAATCAGGCCGACCAGGCTGCGCAAATGAGAGACAAGTGGCTCCATCCCCGGGGTGATCTTGGCTTCCTGGCTCCAGGCGCTGGCGCCGGAGGGAAGACCAGGGCTCTGAAAACTCTGAGACGCGTTCGCATCGAAGGCGCTTTTGAGCGCATCACCTCCTAGGCGCACGCCCATCGCCCCTGCGGTAGCGGCAAGGATCACCGCATCGTTCTCCGCGCGGCCGCCCTCTTCCAGCCGCTGGGTGTAGTTACGCCAGCAGTCAATCGCATCTTCAAAACTACCGACCGCGGCCAATCCCAGCGCAGTAAGGCGGGCGGGCACGTAATCCACCGCGTGCCAAAGCTGGCGCGCCATCCGGCGCACGCTGGCGCTCGTGGGCGTCAGTTGCAAGGTCGATGCTGTGGCCTGGGGCTTGCGGCCCTGCCGTTCCACCGCGTGCCGCTCCCAGTGCCGGGCCACGTATTCGGACAAACGGTAAAACACCGCCCCTGCAGGTCCCAAACCCAGCACAGAAAGCACGCAAAACCAGACCAACACGCCAAACACATGCCGATGCGCAGATATCACCGAATGCTCCAGCGCATGCCGCACCAGCTCGCTGCCCGGCAGTTCATTGACTTGCACCAGCTTCCAGCGGGCAAGCGCTTCACGCGCAGCAGTCTCGTCTCCCGCTTCCAGTGCGTCGCGCACCTGGGTGAAGTGGTGGCTGAACTGCCGAAAACCGAGCGTTAGGTAGAGCACCAGCACCACCCAGGCAAACGCGAGCAGGAGGTTCACATAGAGCGCAGCGAGATAAACGAGCCATACGCACAGCGTGGGCAAGCCGACGCAAACGCCCCAAACCAAAAGCGCATGGCTGTGCCGCCCTGCATCCAAATTGCGCACCACTTCGCGCGCCCAAGAGCGCGCCAGCGAGTGCGCCGGGTTCTCATGCTTCAAAGGCCGCACCTGCTCCAGCAACAAGGCCAAAAACACCGCAAGAAAGCTCATGCACGCATTGTGCCGCTTGGTCTGCGTGCAACGCGTCTCACTACGTTATTTGTAGCGAAGAAGTGAGTAAATGCTTGGACAGATGTAGCAATTCTGTCAAAAATGACGCTCAAAAGGCATCAGGCAGGCGCTGCGAGTCGCTTGTAGAGGTTGCGGATGATCCCGGCGGTAGCACCCCAGATGAAATGGCCTTCAGCATCGCCCTCGGCATTTGGATACGGCATGCTGAACCAGTCGCGCTTCACGGGGCCTTTGCCGAAATCGCGCACAAGTTCGTGGCGACGGTGATTGGCGGGGTTCATCAAAAAAGCAAGCGGCACTTCAAAGGCCTCGGCCACCTCGTCGGGGTTGATCGTGAGACCAAACGGCGGATGCACCAGCGCCACCACAGGTTTGATGCGAAAGCCAGTGCCCGTGCTGTAGTGCGGCAAGCTGCCGATCACCTCCACATGCCGCGCTGCCAAGCCAATTTCTTCCCAGGCTTCTCGCAGCGCTGCGGCCTCGGCGTGGGCATCGTCTTCATCGACTTTGCCGCCAGGAAAAGCAACTTGCCCGCTGTGGCTTTTGAGCGCTGCCGTGCGTTGGGTGAGTATCACCCTCGGGCCGCTGGGGTAGAGCACGATGGGAATCAACACCGCTGCGTCGCGCAGCGGCTGATCCACAAAGAGCGGCTCAATCATCTCAGGCTCGAATGCCGTGCAGTCGCCCATACGCTCACGCAGGGACTGCGCAGTCAGGCGCTCGGCCGCAAGCGCGGGCAAATGCGCGTCCGTACCCACCACGGGCACTTGGCGGGGATCGAAGCTGAGCGGTCGGCTCGGGGCGCGGGTTTCAGACATGGGGGCATGAAAAAAGCCGCCGGAGCCTTGTCGGCACGGCGGCTTGGAAATACAGGCTTGACGCCGATGCTCAGTTGCACGATCGCGCAGGCGATCAGCTGAGCATGATCGCCTGCGCGATCAGTTGAGTTTCTCTTTGATGCGAGCGCTTTTGCCGCTGCGGCTGCGCAAGTAGTACAGCTTGGCGCGGCGTACATCGCCACGGCGTTTCACTTCGATGTTCGCAATGATCGGGCTGTAGGTTTGGAACGTGCGCTCCACGCCTTCGCCGCTGGAAATCTTGCGCACGATGAAGCTGCTGTTCAGGCCGCGATTGCGCTTGGCAATCACCACACCTTCGTAGGCCTGCACGCGCTTGCGGTTGCCTTCAACCACATTCACGCTCACGATCACCGTGTCGCCAGGGGCGAACGGCGGGATTTGCTTGTTCAAGCGAGCAATTTCTTCTTGCTCAAGGGCTTTGATGATGTCCATGGACTTCACACTCCACACTTTCACGGTTCATGCGCTGCTGCACTAGGGGCTTGGGATCGGCGGCTTCGTTTGAAAAAGCGCATTGCCGCCCAAGCGGCAGCCAGAGGAACGGGAAACCGCGCATTATAGCGTGGCCAAACGCAGCTTTTGCGCATCCGCGCATCTGTGCGATGCCAAAAACTCAAATCTCTGGCATCGCCGGGCCAGGCCGCGCCAGCACAATCACGACCAATCTCACTTCCCATCCTCTCGGAGTCAGCATGTCACCAGCCGCACCCAGCTCTCCCCACGTCATGAACACCTACGGCCGCGTGCCGCTGGCCGTATCGCACGGTCAAGGCGCTTGGGTGGTGGATGTGAATGGCAAGCGCTATTTGGATGGCCTCGGCGGCATCGCAGTCAACACGCTCGGCCACGGTCACCCCAAGCTGGTTGCCGCCTTGCAAGACCAAGTGGCCAAAATGATCCACTCCAGCAACTACTACCACGTGCCCAACCAAGAGGTCTTGGCCGCGAAATTGGTGGCCTTGAGCGGCATGACGAATGTGTTTTTCTGCTCCACTGGGCTGGAAGCGAACGAATGCGCTTTAAAGCTCGCCCGCAAATTTGGGCACGACAAAGGCATCACCAAGCCAGAAATCGTGGTGTTTGAAAAGGCTTTTCACGGTCGCAGCATCGCCACGCTCAGCGCAACCGGCAACCCCAAAGTGCAGGCAGGTTTTGGCCCCCTGGTGGAAGGCTTCATCCGCGTGCCCTTCAACGACGTGGAAGCCATCAAAAAGGCAACCGAAGGCAACCCGAATGTGGTGGCTTGCTTCTTTGAGACGGTGCAAGGCGAAGGCGGCGTAAACCCCGCCCGCGTGGACTTCTTGCAAGCCATCCGCAAGCTCTGCGACGAGCGCGATTGGCTCTTGATGATCGACGAAGTGCAATGTGGCATTGGTCGCACCGGCAAGTGGTTTGCGCATCAATGGGCAGGGATCGTGCCCGATGTGATGCCGCTGGCCAAAGGCTTGGGCTCCGGCGTGCCGATTGGCGCGGTCGTGGCCGGCCCAAAGGCTGCAAACATCTTTGCGCCCGGCAACCACGGCACCACATTCGGCGGCAACCCACTGGCGATGCGCGCAGGGGTAGAAACCATCCGCATCATGGAAGAAGACGGTTTGCTGGCCCATGCCGCGCATGTGGGCGGCGTGCTGAAAAGCACACTTCAAACCAAGCTCGCGGCTCACTTACAAAGCGGCGCGGTGAAAGACATTCGCGGCCAAGGCCTCATGCTCGGCATTGAGCTTGCCAAACCCTGCGGCGCACTGGTGGGCCAGTGCGCAGATGCGGGTTTGCTCATCAGCGTGACAGCCGACAGCGTGATCCGCCTCGTGCCCCCGCTCGTGATCTCGGAGGCTGAGGTACTGCAATTGGCGGAGATCCTCTGCCCCTTGATCGATCAGTTCGTCGTTGCAAACGCCTGAGGGCGCTGAGCGTGCGAAAATGATGGGTTTGCCACTCACGGCAAGCTCAAAAGAATCATGGACGCAGAACACATCAATCAAATCGGCAACAGCTTGGCCGACCTCTCCCAGCGCACCGATGCGCTGAGGGGGTATCTTTAACTACGAGGAAAAGGCCGAACGCCTGCGCGTGGTCAACGCGCAACTCGAAGACTCCGCCGTTTGGAACGACCCCAAAAAAGCCCAGGAGCTGGGCCGCGAAAAGAAAAGTTTGGACGACACGGTAGGTGTGATCACACGCCTTACGCAAGAGCTGTCCGACAACCTTGAACTCTTTGAAATGAGCAAGGAAGAAGGCGACGAGGCCGGTTTGCTCGGGCTGGAAGCCGACGCGGCGAAACTGAACACGGAAGTCGAAGGCCTGGAGTTTCGGCGCATGTTCAACCAGCCCACCGACCCGAACAACGCCTTTGTGGAAATTCAAGCCGGCGCTGGCGGCACCGAGGCCTGCGATTGGGCGCAGATGCTGCTGCGCCAGTACCTGAAGTACTCCGAGCGCAAAGGCTTCAAAGCCACGATTGAAGACGAAACGGCTGGCGACGTGGCTGGTATTCGGGGCGCGAGCATCAAGATCGAGGGCGACTACGCCTTTGGCCTTTTGCGCACAGAAACCGGCGTGCATCGGCTCGTGCGCAAATCGCCGTTTGACTCCTCAGGCGGCAGGCACACGAGCTTTGCAAGCGTGTTTGTCTACCCCGAGGTGGACGACAACATCGAAATCGATATCAACCCCGCAGATGTGCGCACCGACACCTTTCGCGCCAGCGGCGCGGGCGGCCAGCACATCAACAAAACCGACTCTGCGGTTCGCCTGACTCACATTCCCACGGG
>JAAFHN010000659.1 GCA_013298415.1 Comamonadaceae bacterium | reverse complement strand
AACGCCGGGCCTGCGCCGCGGTAGGGAATGTGGGTGATGAAGGTCTGCGTGTTGATTTTGAACAGCTCGCCTGCCAGGTGGTGGGAAGTGCCGTTGCCCGCGCTGCCGTAGTTCAGCTTGCCGGGATTTGCCTTCAAAAACGCCAAAAACGATTTGAAATCGCGCGCCGCTACTTTCTGCGGGTTCACCACGATCACTTGCGGCACCTTGGCAACCAGCAGCACCGGCACCAGATCGCTTTCGATGTTGTAGTCGAGCTTGGGGTACATGCTCGGGGCAATGGTGTGATGCACCGCACCCATGAAAAAGGTGTAGCCATCCGGCGTGGCCTTGGCCGCGATCGATGCGCCCACCGTGCCGCCCGCGCCGCCCTTGTTGTCGATGATGAGCTGCTTGCCTGTGGCCTTGGAAAACGCGGCTGACAGTGGCCGCGCAAACGCATCCGTGCCGCCGCCCGCAGGAAAGGGCACGATCAAGTTCACGGGCTTGGCAGGCCACGCAGCCTGAGCTTGCGCGCTGCTGCTGAACGCTACAGAATAAGTAGCAACGGATATTGGAAGCACTAGGACAGTGCAAGAAAAACGCTTCAAAAACATGCTGGTCTCCGTTTTGTGGGCCTCCGGCAACTGCCCAGAGGCGTTTGGGGCGCGGCGCATCATGCCAGCGCGACGCTGACAGGCAGCGCGGGAAAGCCCGGGTTGTAGGGGCTTTTGGCCGAGGGGCGGTAGCCGCTCTGGGGAATCAGGCCAAACGCTTTTGCGCCCAGGCCCACATGGCGATGCCCGCGCCGATCATCGGCAAGCACAGCCACTGCCCCATCGTCATGCCCAAAGCCAAGATGCCCAAATGCACATCGGGCTCGCGGAAAAACTCCACGATGAAGCGAAACGCGCCGTAGCCCACCAAAAACGCCGCGCTCACTTCGCCCAGCTTGCGCGGCTTGCGGCCATAGAGCCAGAGCAGCGCAAAGAGCAGCACGCCTTCTAGCAAAAACTGGTAAAGCTGCGAGGGGTGGCGTGGCAGCGCGCCAGCGCCGCGAAACAGCATGCCCCAAGGCAGCTCAGGATCGGCAGTGCGGCCCCAAAGCTCGCCATTGATGAAGTTGCCAATGCGGCCCGATGCCAAGCCCGTGGGCACGCAGGGTGCGATGAAATCCGTCACGTTCAGCCAATGGCGTTTGCGCGAGCGGGCAAACCAAGCCATCGCAGCGATCACGCCCAGCATGCCGCCGTGAAAGCTCATGCCGCCTTTCCATATCTTGAAGATGTCCAGCGGCGCGGCGAGGTACTCAAACGGTTTGTAGAACAGACAATAGCCGAGCCGCCCGCCCACGATCACCCCGATCACGCCGAAAAACAGCAAATCTTCCACATCCCGCGCTGTCCATCCCTGAGATTCGTAGGGCGAATGGCTCAAGCGGCGGCGGCCAAGCCAGACAAAAAGCGCGAAGGCAACCAGGTAGGTCAGGCCATACCAATGAATGGCCAGCGGCCCGAGCTTGATGGCCACGGGATCGATGTTGGGGTGAATCAGCATGGCGGGCATTGTGCCGCAGGGCGCGCGGCCAGCGCGTTTGGGGATCAGGCTTTGGTGATGTGCTGGCCAGCGACCGCCTGAAGCTGCTCGGAAGTCACGTAGCCCAGTTGCAGCTCGCTCAAGGGCAGGAGCACAAACGCCCGCTCCTGCCAGCGCGGGTGCGGCACGGTGAGCCTGGGGCTTTGGATTTCGGCATCGCCGTAGAAGATCAGGTCGAGATCCAGCGTGCGCGGCGCGTTCAGATAGGGGCGCTCGCGGCCAGCGGCGGTTTCCAGCGATTGGAGAGCCAGCAGCAAATCTGGCGCGGTGAGGAGGGTTGGGAACTCCGCAACCGCATTGATGAAGTCCGGGCCTGACGCCTGCACGGGCGCGCTGCGCCAGAGGCTGGATGCGCGAACTTCGCCCGATGAAAGTGCGCTCAGATCCAGAAGGGCTTTGCGGACCGTGCCCTGCGCATCGCCCAGATTTGCACCGACTGCAACAACAGCAGCAAC
>JAAFHN010000233.1 GCA_013298415.1 Comamonadaceae bacterium | reverse complement strand
TATGCCACTTTTGGCGAGATCGATCGCGTGCTGATCTTGGCTTGTGGCACCAGCTACTACAGCGGCTGCACCGCCAAGTACTGGATGGAGAGCATCGCAGGCATCGAATGCCATGTGGAAATCGCCAGCGAATACCGCTATCGCGACAGCGTGCCCAACCCGCGCACCTTGATCGTCACCATCACCCAAAGCGGTGAAACGGCTGACACCCTGGCAGCCCTCAAACATGCCCAAGCTCAGGGCATGAAGCACACGCTCACGATTTGCAACGTGGCTACCAGCGCCATGGTGCGCGAATGCAAACATGCCTACATCACCCGCGCTGGCGTGGAAATCGGCGTGGCGTCTACCAAAGCGTTCACCACTCAGCTCGCAGCACTCTTTTTGCTCACGCTCGCACTCGCGCAGCGCAAAGGCAATTTGAGCGCCGAGGCTGAGGCCATGCACCTGAAAGACATGCGCCAACTGCCAGCCGCTGTGCAAAGCGTGCTCGCACTTGAGCCGCAACTCATCGCGTGGGCCGAAGACTTCGGCAGCCGCGACAACGCCCTCTTCTTAGGCCGAGGTCTGCACTACCCCATCGCCCTAGAAGGCGCGTTGAAGCTCAAAGAAATCAGCTACATCCACGCCGAAGCCTACCCCGCAGGCGAGCTGAAACACGGCCCGCTGGCCTTGGTCACGAGCGCCATGCCGGTGGTCACCGTCGCACCCAACGACGTGCTCCTGGAAAAGCTCAAAAGCAACATGCAAGAAGTGCGCGCCCGAGGCGGCCAGCTCTACGTGCTGGCCGACAGCGACACCCGCATCGAAAACGACGAAGGCACCAAAGTCATCCGCATGCCCGGCCACTACGGCGCCCTCTCCCCCGTGCTCCACGTCGTGCCCCTCCAACTGCTCGCGTATCACACGGCCTTGGCGAAAGGCACGGATGTGGACAAACCGCGCAATCTTGCAAAGAGCGTGACCGTCGAATGACGGGCATGACTGGCGCGCAGCGACAGTGCGCGGTTTGGACTGCACTCACTTCGCGCAGCGAAGTTAGGTGCAGGCACACGCCGGTGGAGCACCAACCAAGCCAGTGACAGACCGGCGCGAAGCGCCGCTGTCGCGGTACGCGACGCAAGGTTTCTCGGCTTGGACTGCACTCACTTTGCGAAGCAAAGTTAGGTGCAGGCACAAGCCCCGCCGAGCGCCAACCAAGCCCCGGCTGCCCTGCCCAAAGCCCCGCGAGTGGGCGGCCAATGAGCGGCTAAGGCCGACAAAAGCCGCTTCCTGGCCAAATTTCAAGAGTTTTTTCAGACCTGTCCAGATATTCATTGCATCTAATGCTACAAAATCAGAAGCGTCAGCCTGAGTAGCAGAAGCCAGCCCCAGCGCCCAGCTGACCCTCAAGCAGGTTGCAGCCGAAGCCATCGCCACCGCAGGCAGCGCCCAGCAAAGCCTTTGCACAAATGCTTGCAATCCGTCACAGGCTCAGATAGAAAGGAGTGGCCTCAAACCTCAAGCCCATTTCTCCCTATTTTTGTGGATGACTGTGACGCCAGAAGCCCCCAACATTGCCACTCAAGCGACCTCCCCAGCATCCGATGAGCGGCTGCTGACCGAACTGGGGTTGCGGCGAAGCAACAAGGTGGTGTTGGTGGTCGATTTGGTGGAATCCGTGCGGCTGATGGAAGAAGACGAGTTAGCCACGGTCAAGCGCTGGCGGGCCTTCCTTACGCGCGTTTCCGCCGAGGTACTGCCGCGTCAAGAGGGCAAGCTTGTCAAAAGCATGGGTGACGGGCTGATGATTGAGTTTGCGAGCGCGCGGCAAAGTGCTGGTGCAGCGCATCAGTTGCACTTACTTACACAAGATCCAGATTTCCCCTTAGATGCCGACGAGCTGCGCGTGCGTGTCGGCATACATAGCGCCGCTGTGTATGCCGACGAACAAGACCTGTATGGGGTGGGCGTCAATCTCGCTGCACGGATGACAACGCTTGCCGAGCCTGGTCAGACAGTGATCAGCGACGCGGTGCGTGCTGAACTCGCTGACGGAGTGGATGGATGCTTGGAAGATCTTGGCGATTGCCACCTCAAGCACGTACCGAATCCCGTTCGCCTCTGGCGCTTGCACCCGGCGAGCCGTGCAATTGCGAGGCCTTGGACGTCTTTGGACTTACGTGAGTCGCTGTTGCCAAGCATCGCTGTCCTACCCTTCGGCGTGAATCGGCCTGATGACCCTTCGACCTCGCTCTTGGCGCAGATGCTGGCGGACGGCGTGACAGCCCACTTGAGCTCGATCGGACAGATGCGGGTGACGAGCCACATGAGCAGCCAGCACATGCGCCCCTTTTCAACGATCTTGGAAGTCGCACAATCCTTAGATGTGAACTACATCGTGCGCGGCAGCATGTGGCGCGAGGGGGATCAGGTACGGGTCACCTATGCGCTGGCCAGTGTGCGCACAGAAGAGATGCTGGACAGCGGGTCTATGGGTGCGAGCGTCGGGTCGTGGTCCACCGACCACCTGATGCTCGCAAAAGAGCTCGCCTCGCGTGTGACGCAGTGCTTGCTTCAACACTCCTGCGAGTCCGTTGCCCACCACCCGCTTCCGAACTCCCAGGGTTACGCCCTGCTACTCGCTGCAATCAGTTTGACACACCGGCAAAGCGTGAGCGCCTTCATGCAGGTGCCCACCATCCTGGAACACTTGATTCAGCGTCATCCCCGACACACACTCCCCCACGCCTGGTATGCGAAGTGGCACGTGCTTTCTCTCGCACAGGGCTGGACGAACAACCCAGCGTGGTCTATCGAGCGTGCACGTTCGTCGGCGATACGCGGTTTGGATCTCGATCCAGGAAACGCAACCGCGCTCGCGATCTACGGCTTGGTCAAAGCGTTTGCAGATCGCAAATTCGATGATGCGCTCGATGCCTACGACAGCGCGCTCGCCTCCAACCCTAACGAATCGCTGGCTCTTCTGTTTCGCTCCGCAGCGCTAGCCTACACCGACCAAGGCAAAGAGTCGGTGAGTTACGCACATGCAGCCATCGCACGCACGCCTTTGGACCCGATCCGCTACTACTACGAAAACTTTGCAATGACGGCCGCGTTGGCGGCAGGCCGATATGAGCTGGCTGTGGCGCATGGCGAGGAGTCCTTTCGCCTGAATAGGCACCACGCCTCCACCCTGCGCTTGCTGGCGGTATCCCACGCGCTTCAGGGCGATATGAGTCGCGGCAAGTACATGGCCCAGCTGATGCTCCGACATGAGCCCGCCTTTTCTCTTGACACCTTTCGCAAGCGCAGTCCTGCCTCGGATGCGCCGTACTTTGGTGAATTTTTACGCGCCCTGCGCTCGCTGGGCATTCCTGAAAGTAGTTAATTTTTTTGGAGACTCAACATGTCATTTCTCTCGTCTGGTTCTAGCGGCTCTTCTGGCAGCTCAGGCTCTTCCGGTTCGTCCGGCTCCTCAGGAAGCTCGGGCTCATCTGGCTCATCCGGATCTTCAGGCTCGTCGGGCATTTGGGCGTTCAACGGCATCCCCGCCTACGCGGTGGATGTTGTCAATCCGATGTTGGTGGATTCGTTGTTGGCCAACGAAAGGGCGCTACGCCTCAGCGACATGGGCGCTTGGGCGAACAGCGGTGGCTGGCTGAAGGACTACGACGCTGAGTACAACAAAGGAAACATCGAAAAGGCTGCCTTTCTAAAACGCGACCAGGCGGCTGCTCGCTTAGCGGTTTTAGCCAGCGAGTTAGGCGCGCCTTTGATATTTGACACGCGCGCTATCGCACCATCCACTGGAGGCACACAAACTGCGGCCAGTTTGAACGTTTTGGTCGAAACCGCAAAGGACTCAAAAACCTATGTTTCAACGCCTTTGGTGCAAATTTCTCCGCCGAAGCCAGATGAAGTTCGCAAGCAGATTCAGCAAGTGAAAGCCAAGATGGGCGATAGGGTGGCGCAGCCCGCTGGCGGCGATATGCCCTACTCCAATCGTTGGTCTGAGATCATTGTGCAAGCCAGCCCACCGCTGGCTTTTCTGAGTCAAATCACGCCTTTGCGACCGGACCGGCACCCCAAAACTTTCGAGCTCTTGCACTTGGCGCAGATGTTGGCGATGGGCGTGGTGATGCGCTTCAAGCATTCGCTCGCAGTGCCACGGCCGCACGAAATGGATCCCTCGGTTGCGCCAATCATCCAAACGCCCGGCCATTTCAGCCTGCCCAGTGGTCACGCCACCGAGACCTACACCTTGGCGCATGTGTTGTCTGCCTTGATTGATGGAAAAATAGGCTCGCAAGCCAAGCAAAAGCTGTATTCGCTCGCCTTCCGTGTGGCGGAAAACCGCGTGGTTGCGGGGGTGCATTACCCCATCGACTCCATAGCGGGCATGACCCTCGGACAAGCCATTGGCAAATATGTGGTGTCGAGATGCACGGGTGGTGATGTACCCACCTACGTGGTGGACGGCGAAAAGCTAGGCACTGCGGGATTTGAGGAACCGATGGATGCCGAGGTTGGGGTGGGTTGCTTCACATCCTTCCAGCAAACCAGCAAGGTGACAGTGGTCGCAGCCAAGCAAACCGAGTGGTTGTGGACCGAAGCGCTCAAAGAGTGGGATTGAGGCACGTGATGTCTGCCAGCTGGAAAACAATTGCTGCACCGCACCCACCGACTCCGCAAGAGCTCTGGGGGTGTGAACCAGGCGTTGCTTGGGATCCATATCTGGCCTGGCACTCGTTGACCCTGCGGCGCTATTTGCAGGGCGCCAATCAGCCCACGGGCGCGCTTGCGATGCAAAGGGGGCAGGCTCTGGGAGCCGCCAGTTCGATTTCGAATTTTTTGCCCTGTGTGCTGCGGTTTTTGGATGGGTACTGCGTACGCAGCGTTCAGCGCGCAGCTGGCCTGAATGTGTTCATCCCTCGTCACTTCGGCGAAGATGATCGGCTGGCTACCGCATGGGTAGCCAATGAGCTAGACGCTTGGCAACGTTTGCAAGCGATGGCCCAGGTCGAAGTGTGTGCGCCCTCGCTGGCTGAGGATTCGGCACAGGTCCTCCAAAATGGGGTGGCGTGGGGCGCTACATGGCGCAGGGATGTGGTCGGGCGGCTGAAAACGCCCCTGAAAATTGAGCGGGTGATTCTTGGCGTGATCGATGGTGCTTGCGGCCCCTTGCATCCGGCTTTGCGCGACCCT
>JAAFHN010000169.1 GCA_013298415.1 Comamonadaceae bacterium | reverse complement strand
GGGGTAGAAGCGACGGATCACGTAGTCGGCCAGTTGCCTCAGCGCGGCATCGTTGCCAGACGCCGCAAAGTGCTCAAAGTGTCCAAACCGGATGAAGCTGGGCGCAGCGCGGGTCACCACCGCTGCAGTTTCCATTTCTTCGCGCCGCACAGGCTGCGGCGAGCCAACGAGCGCCAAGGCCCGGGTTGTGGGAATGCCGAGCGCGTGCATCGCTTCGCTGCACAGGTATTCGCGGATAGAGCTGCGCAGCACCGCCCGGCCGTCGCCCATGCGGGAATAGGGCGTTTGCCCTGCGCCTTTGAGCTGCAACTCCACTTCGCTGACTTCGCCAACGCCGGGCCAGTGCATGTCTGCCTTCAAGCCGCCCAGCAGCAGCGCCCGGCCATCGCCAAGCTGCCCCGCCCATTGACCGAACTGGTGGCCGCTGTAGACGCTGGCCAGACTTTGGCGTTCGTCAGCGCCAGGTGACAGCGCATTGCCCGCAAACACCTCGCAAGCAGCCTCTGATTCCAGCCAATCTGTGTCTATCCCAAGCCGGTTGGCCAGTGCCAAATTCCGATAAATCCAGCGCGGTTGAGCCACACCCCGTGCAGCGAGCCGGGTGTAAAAAGTCTCACCCAGCTCCGCAAAGGAATTCACCCAGGCCCAAGGTTTTGCATTTGGTTTCACCCTAAGATTGTCCCATTCAGACCCATATCCCTTCGGAGACAAACATGCTAGGACTCATGCAGCAAGGCCCTTTGCTGATTTCATCGCTGATTGAATTCGCGTCTCGCCACCACCCCGATGGCGAAATCGTGTCGCGCCGCGTGGAAGGCGACTTACACCGCAGCGATTGGGCAACGGTTGCCAAACGCAGCGCACAAGTGGCGCATGCGCTGGATGGCCTGAAGCTCAGCTTTTCAGACCGCGTGGCGACTCTTGCGTGGAACGGCTACCGGCACTTGGAGCTGTACTTTGGCGTGAGCGGCTCTGGCCGCGTGTTGCACACCATCAACCCGCGCCTGCATCCCGATCAGATCGCGTGGATTGCCAACCATGCGGAAGATCAGGTGCTGTGCTTTGACATGAGCTTTTTGCCGCTGGTACAAGCTGTGCACGCGCGCTGCGAAACGATCAAAACCTTTGTTGCGCTTTGCGATGCCGACAAGCTGCCCGCAGACTCCGGCATCCCGGGCCTGATTAGTTACGAGGCGTGGCTTGCAGGCAAATCGCAAAGCTATGACTGGCCGAGCTTTGACGAAAACAGCGCTTCCAGCATGTGCTACACCAGCGGCACCACGGGTAATCCCAAGGCCGCGCTCTATTCGCACCGCTCCACCGTGCTGCATGCGTATGCCGCCGCGCTGCCCGACGTGATGGGCTTGAGCGCACGAGACAGCGTGCTGCCGGTGGTGCCGATGTTCCATGTGAATGCCTGGGGCATCCCGTATTCCGCCGCCCTCACAGGCTGCAAGCTGGTGTTTCCCGGCCCGGCGCTTGATGGCAAATCGGTCTACGAATTGCTGGAAAGCGAAAAGGTCACCTACGCGGCTGGCGTGCCCACGGTCTGGCAAATGCTGCTTGGCCACATGAAGCCGCTGGGCCTGAGATTCAGCACCTTGAAGCGCACCGTGATCGGCGGCAGCGCATGCCCGCCCGCCATGATTGCAGCGTTCAACGACGACTACGGCGTAGACGTGCTCCACGCCTGGGGCATGACGGAGATGTCGCCACTCGGCACGCTGTGCACGCTCAAAAACAAGCATGGGTCGCTGGACCACGCAGCCAAGATGAAAATCCGCCTCAAGCAGGGCAGGGCGATCTACGGCGTTGACATGAAAATCGTGGGCGACGACGGCCAGGAGCTGCCCTGGGACGGCAAGCAGTTCGGCGACTTGCTTGTGAAGGGCCCCTGGGTGGTGCGCGAGTACTTCAAGGGCGAGGGCGGCGATCCGCTGAAAGTGGACGCGAACGGGGTCGGCTGGTTTCCCACAGGCGATGTAGCCACCATTGACCCCGATGGCTTCCTGCAAATCACCGACCGCAGCAAAGACGTGATCAAGTCTGGCGGCGAGTGGATCAGCTCAATTGAGATTGAAAACATCGCCATGGCCCACCCTGCCGTGCAAATGGCCGCCTGTGTGGGCATGCCTCACCCAAAATGGGACGAGCGACCCATCGTCGCGGTTGTCAAGCGGCCAGGCACCGAAGTTTCTCGCGACGAGCTGCTCGCCTTCTACGCAGGCAAAACGGCCAAGTGGCAGATCCCAGACGATGTGGTGTTTGTAGATGCCATCCCGCTGGGTGCCACAGGCAAGATGCTGAAAACCAAGCTGCGCGAACAGCTCAAGGGCTACCAGCTGCCTGGTTCGTGAGATCCGCTGCGAGACGCTGGAGACCCAAAGAACTTCCGTTTGCCCTGAGCTTGTCGAAGGGCCTGAGCGCTGTCACAACCGCGTCAACCGCCGGGCAGGAATCGACGCCACTTGCGGGCATTCCCTGTCTGTAGGGCTTTTGGTTTGCGGCTACTCTTGCGCGCAGACGTAGGGACCTACCCCTCGCTAGACACCTTTCATCTTGGAGACAACTGACATGCGTAAGATTTTCCGCTTGGTGGCCATTGCCGCCATTGCCAGCTCTGCTGGCTTGGCTTTCGCTCAAAAAGGCGAAACTGTTCGCATCGCCCACATCGATCCCTTCTCTGGCCCTTTTGCCAATGTGGGCCAAAACCAGCTGAAGAGCTGGCAATTTGTGGCCGAGCGCTACGCCGGAGCCAAAAACCCAGCCGGTGTGAAGTTTGAAGTCGTGGGCTTTGACAACAAAGCATCCCCGCAAGAGAGCTTGAACGCGCTGAAGGCCGCGATTGACCAAGGCTTTCGCTACGTCACACAGGGCAACGGCTCCGGTGCCGCCACTGCCATCATCGATGCGGTGAACAAGCACAACGAGCGTAACCCTGGCAAAGAGGTGGTGTTCATCAACTACGCCGCAGTCGACCCAGCACTCACCAACGAGCGTTGTAGCTTTTGGCATTTCCGCCTGGATGCTGACACCTCCATGAAAATGGAAGCGCTGACCAGCTACATGAAAGACATTCCAGCGATCACGAGCGTCTACCTGATCAATCAGAACTACTCGCACGGCCAGCAAGTAGCTAACTTCTTCAAGGCGGGCATGGCGCGCAAAGCTCCCAAGGTGAAGATCGCTGGTGAAGACCTGCATCCCCTGGGCCAAGTGAAAGACTTCGCGCCCTATGTGGCCAAGATCAAGGCATCTGGTGCCAATGCCATCGTCACCGGCAACTGGGGCACAGACATGACGCTCTTGGTGAAAGCGCTGAACGACGCAGGCCTCACCATTCCGCTTTATGCCTACTACGCTGGCGTGACCGGCACGCCCACGGCGCTGGCCCAGGGCAAAGACATGAACGTGAGCCAAGTGGCCATCAGCCACTCCAACTTCGCAGGCGAACTGCGCACGATTCGCAACGAGTTCAAAGCCAAGTTCAACGACGACTACTACACCTTCCAAACCCTGCTCGGCATCAACATGCTCGCCCAGGGCATGGCAAACGCCAAGAGCACCGATCCGCTGAAGGTGGCAACCGCCATGAGCGGCATGAGCTTCAAGGGCCTTGGCCAAGAGGCCACCATGCGCAAGCTGGATCATCAGTTGCAGCAACACCTGTACATCAGCAAGTGGACGAAGGCCACGCCTAAGGATCCGTACAGCGAAGAAAACACCGGCTGGAACTTCGCGCCGATCAAAACCCTAGAGCCCTTCGTTTCCAGCACGCCAACCACGTGCCAGATGAAGCGGCCTTGATGGCCGTGAACCCGCAGAGCGCTTTGTAAGCGCTCTGCGGGTGTAAAGCGTGCCCGCATGCGCTGCGCCGACGAGTTCGCAGCCTGCGGGCATGTTCGTTTGATGCCCTGCCAAAAGCCAGAAAAACCCAGACCGGCCCAAGTCAACACCGCATGGATCTCAATACCTTCACCATCTCGTTGCTCAACGGCCTGAGCTACGGGCTCTTGCTGTTCATGCTCAGCTCGGGCCTCACCCTGATTTTCAGCATGATGGGTGTGCTCAATTTTGCGCATGCGTCCTTCTACATGCTGGGCGCCTACATCGCCTACACCACGAGCACGATCCTCGGGTTTTGGCCCGCGTTAATCGTCGCCCCGGTGCTGGTGGGCTTGCTCGGCGCACTGTTTGAGCGCTACTGCCTGCGGCGCGTTCACGCCTTTGGCCACGTGCCAGAGTTGCTGATCACCTTTGGCCTCAGCTACGTGATTTTGGAGGTGGTGCAGCTCATTTGGGGCCGCAGCTCGGTGAATTACGTGGTGCCACCAGAACTGAGCGGCCCGCTCTTTCGCCTGGGCGGTGAAAACGGCGTGCAGTTCCCCAAGTACCGCGCCTTCATGATGCTGATTGCCTTCGTGATGCTGATCAGCATTTGGCTTTTGCTCACCCGCACGCGCATCGGCCTTGTGATCCAGGCCTCGCTCACACACCCTGAGACGGTGGAGGCGCTGGGTCACAACGTGCCGCGCGTGCTGATGCTGGTGTTTGGCGGCGGCTGTGCGCTGGCAGGGCTCGCCGGGGTGATTGGGGGCAACGCCTTCGTCACCGAGCCGGGGATGGCAGTTTCAGTTGGCGCGATCATTTTTGTGGTGGTGGTGGTCGGCGGCATGGGTTCACTCGCGGGGGCTTTTGTGGCATCGGTCTTGATTGGCGTGATCCAAACCTTTGCCGTTGCCATCGATGTGTCTCTGATGTCCACGCTCAACGGTTTAGGCATGGCCATCACGAACGAAACCTTCGGCTATGAGCTCTGGAAGCTCAAAGTCAGCCAAATCGCGCCCATCCTGCCGTTTGTGTTTTTGGTGCTGATCTTGATTTTCCGGCCCAAGGGCTTGCTGGGCACGCGGGAGGGATGACATGAGCGCCCAAACCAACATGAAGTACTACGAGTTCAAGCCCTTCAACGTGGGCCGTGTGATCATTTGGAGCGCGTTCGCGCTGCTCCTGGCAGTTGCGCCGATGCTCTGGACGAGCAGCTTGAGCCACACCATGCTCAGCCAAATGGGCATCGCCATCATCGCGTGCCTGAGCTACAACATTTTGCTGGGCCAAGGCGGCATGCTGAGCTTTGGCCACGCGGTGTACACCGGCCTCGGCTCCTTCATCGCGATCCACACGCTGAACTCTGTCACCAAGGGTTCGCTCGTGATTCCCGTGAGCATGATTCCGCTGCTGGGTGGCTTGGCCGGTCTCTTTTTTGCGGCGCTGTTTGGCTGGGTGAGCACCAAAAAGTCAGGTACGCCGTTTGCGATGATCACGCTGGGTGTGGGCGAGTTGATCTACGCCATGTCGCTGATGTTTCCCGGCTTCTTCGGCGGCGAAGGCGGCATCACTGGCAACCGTGTTGCGGGCACCAAAGTGCTCGGTATCACATTTGGCCCGCAGATCCAGCTTTACTACCTGATCGCGATTTACACGATTGTGTGTACCGCCCTCATGTTTGCGCTCACGCGCACACCGCTGGGCCGCATGCTGAACGCCGTGCGCGACAACCCCGAGCGTGTGGAGTTTGTGGGCTACGACACCCAGATGGTGCGCTATTTGGGCTTTTTGATTGCAGGCTTTTTCGCCGGCATCGCAGGCGGCTTAGGCGCTCTCAACTTTGAGATCGTGACCAGCGAAACCGTACGGGGTGACCGCTCCGGCGCTTACCTCTTGTTCACCTTCTTGGGTGGTGCCACATTCTTCTTTGGCCCCATCATTGGCGGCATTTTGATGGTGCTGGCCTTCGTGTTGCTCAGTGAGTTGACCAAGGCATGGCTCTTGTACCTCGGCTTGATCTTCCTCTTCATGGTGATGTATGCGCCCGGCGGGATTGCGAGCCTCATCATGATGAACCTGCGGGTAGCGGCGTTTGGGCATTTGCGAAGGCTTTGGGTGTGCTATGTCGCACTCGGTGCAACGGCGCTTGTCACTTTGCTTGGGGCCGCCGCAATGATCGAAATGGTTTACCACCTGCAGCTCAACTCCGCCCTTGGGCCAGAGCTGAAGTTCTTGGGCGCCACATTGAATTCCAAGGGGCTTAACAGCTGGGCCGGTGCGGCCTTGGTAGCGCTCACTGGTTTGGGGCTTTTTGAGTTCACCCGCCGCCAGTTCCGCCAAGAGTGGAGCGACATCCAAGAAGACATCGAAAAAG
>JAAFHN010000183.1 GCA_013298415.1 Comamonadaceae bacterium | reverse complement strand
TGGCCTGCCCCAAGCTGAGCCAAGCGATGCTCAGGGCCGATAACTGAGCGCGTTCGACACCATCCGAGCGGTGATGTTCACCACTTGGATCATGCGCTCGTAGGGCATGCGGGTGGGGCCGACCACGGCGAGTTTGCCCACCACCTGGCCATTCACTTCGTAGGGCGCGCTCACCACAGAAAGCTCATCGGTAGACACGGTGCCCGATTCGCCGCCGATGTAGATGCGCACGCCGTCTGCCCGCGATGAAGCTTCCAACAATCGCAAAAGCTGCGCCTTTTGCTCAAACAGATCAAAAGCCTTTCGCAAGCTGCCCACTTCGCTGAACTCGCTGTAGGCCATCAGGTTGTGTTCGCCCGAGACCACGATTTCCTCTTGCGGCTGCTTGAGCACTTCGCTGCTGGCGTGCACGGCGGCTTGCATCAGGTGCGCAATCGTGCCCTGCAGGCGCTGCACCTCGTCGCGCAAGTTTTCTCGAACTTGGTCGATGTCCAGCCCTGCGTAGTGGTGGTTCAAATAGTTCGTGGCTTCTACCAGCTCGCTTTGGGAATAGTCATGTGCGGTGAGCAGCATGCGGTTTTGCACATCGCCATCGGGTGCCACGATGATGAGCAAGACCCGCCGCTCGCCCAAGCGCAAAAACTCGATGTGGCGAAACACACTGGTTCGGCGCGGCGCTTGCACCACGCCCACATAGCTCGACAGGCTTGAGAGCAGCGCCGCAGCGCTTGCAATCACGCGCTGGGGCTGGTCGGGCGAGAGCGCCGGGGCATCGATGTCGGCCACGCCTTCTCGCGCATCCAGGGTGAGCATCGTGTCCACAAACAAGCGGTAGCCGCGCGAAGTGGGGATGCGGCCTGCGCTCGTGTGCGGGCTGGCGATCAAACCCAGCTCCTCCAAATCGCTCATCACATTGCGAATCGTGGCGGCAGACAAATCCATGCCGGATGCGCGGGCCAAGGTGCGCGAGCCCACAGGCGTGCCATCGGCGATGTAGCGCTCTACGAGGGCTTTGAGCAAAATCTTGGCGCGGTCTTCTAACATGGTGGGAATAGGGTACTGCTGGCCCCCATGTTATCGCGCGGCTGGCGCAGGGCAAACGCCGGGGTTCAACGCATATCATCCGCACATGACTGCGCATTTTTCGCACGTGGGATTGATCGGCAAGTACGCAAGAGGCGATGCCGGGCAAGCGAGCGCCCCTGCCGTGCAGGAGATCGCCGCCTGGCTGCTCTCCAGGGGCGTTCAGGTCTCGCTCGATGCGGATTCGGCAGCGCTGGTGCTGGCACCGGGCACTCAAACTTTGGCGCTCGCGCAAATCGGCACGCAATGCGATTTGGCGCTGATCGTGGGTGGCGACGGCACCATGCTCGCCGCCGCACGCCAGCTCGCCCGCTACCGCCTGCCGCTGATGGGCATCAACCACGGCCGCTTGGGCTTCATGACCGATGTGCCCCTCAACGCCTATGCCAACGCACTCGAAGCGGTGTTGGCTGGTGAGTTTGACGAAGATCACCGGGCCGTGATCGCTGCGCAAGTTTGGCGCGGCGATGACATGGCGATGCAAGCCGATGCCATGAACGACGTGGTGGTGAACCGCGGAGCCACTTCTGGCATGGTGGAGCTGCGCGTGGAAGTGGATGGCCGCTTTGTGTCGAACCAACGAGCCGATGGTTTGATCGTGGCCACACCCACGGGCTCCACAGCGTATGCACTTTCGGCAGGCGGCCCCATCCTGCACCCCAGCCTGAGCGCCTGGCTCATGGTGCCGATTGCGCCCCACACCCTTTCCAACCGCCCCATCGCCTTGCCTGATTCGGGAGAAGTGGCCGTAGAAATCGTTGCCGGCAAGGAAGTTTCCGCCAACTTTGACATGCAATCCATTGCCTCCCTCACCGTGGGCGATCGCGTACTGATGCGAAAAGCCCCCTACGCCGCCCGATTCCTGCACCCCAAGGGCTGGAGCTACTACGACACACTGCGCGCCAAGCTGCACTGGAACGAGGGCAACGCATGAGTCTTTCGCGGATGAGCGTGCGCGACTTTGTGATCGTGCAAGCGCTGGATTTGGACTTTTCTAAGGGCTTTTCGGTGCTGACCGGCGAAACGGGCGCTGGCAAATCGATTCTGATTGACGCGCTGCAACTTGCGCTCGGCGCACGCGGCGATGCGATGGTGGTGCGCGAAGGCGCGGCGCGCTGCGAAATCAGTGTGGAATTCGAGCCACCCACGGCAGTGAGCGCCTGGCTGGAACAAGGCGGCTTTGCTGTGGAGGAGCATTTGCTGGTCAAGCGCAGCATCGATGCGCAGGGCAAAAGCCGGGCCTGGATCAATGGGAGTGCGGCCACGATCTCACAGCTGCGCGAGCTGGGCGAGGAGTTGGTTGACATCCACGGCCAGCATGCCTGGCAAAGCCTCACCCGAGCCAGCGCGGTGCGAGATCTGCTCGATGCCTATGGCCGAATTGATTTGGTGCCCGTGCGAGCAGCCCACACCGCCTGGCGCGAAGCTGCTCAAACGCTTGTCAGCGCTTTGGCAAGCCAAGCCAACGCGCAGATTGAACGCGAACGCCTCAGCTGGCAGTTGGAAGAACTCAAAAAACTCAGCCCGGGCCAAAACGAGTGGCCCGAGCTGAACGCGCAACATGCGCGCGCGGCGCACGCTCAGAGCTTGCGCGAGTCAGCACTGGCCGCGCTCCATGCTTGCAGCGAAAGCGAAGAAAGCGCCCAAACCGCGCTCGCCCAGGCCGCAAAACACTTGGCCGAGCGGCCGGGCGTAGATGCTGTGATCGACGAACTGCACGGCCGCGCGCAAGCCCTGCTTTCCCAAACCGAAGACCTCGCCCACGACCTGCGCCACTACTTGGGCAAAGACGGCCCCGATCCTGAGCAGTTTCAACAGCTCGACGAGCGGGTGAGCCTGTGGATCGGCACCGCCCGCCGCATGCGCAGCGCACCGGGCGATTTGCACGAACTCGGCCTCACCTGGCAAAACCAGCTCGCCCAACTCGATGCTGCAAACGACCTTGAGTCACTTCAAAAAAAAGAGCAACAAACCAAACAAATACTAGGACAGTGTGCCAATATTGTCTCAAAACAGCGCGAAAAGGCCGCGAAGGCCCTCGCCAAAGCTGTCACAGCGCACATGCAAGCACTCGGCATGCCTGGCGCAGCGTTTTCGGTGGACCTGCAGGCCAAGGAGCCGGATGGCAACGGCGCTGAACAGGTTGAGTTTCTGGTGGCCTCGCACGCTGGCGCGCAAGCCCGAGCGGTTGGCAAAGTGGCATCGGGCGGTGAGCTTTCTCGCATCGCATTGGCCATCGCAGTCACCACCAGCCAGCTTGGCAGCGTGCCAACCCTGGTGTTTGATGAGGTGGATTCCGGCGTAGGCGGCCAAGTGGCCCTCACGGTCGGTCAGCTGATGCGCCAGCTGGGCGCGGATCGGCAGGTGCTTTGCGTCACCCATCTGGCGCAAGTGGCCACACATGCTGACCATCACGGTCTGGTGAGTAAAACTTCTGTAGCAAAATCGGCTCCCAGCAGTCAGATCGCGTGGGTAGCGGGTGAGGATCGGGTGAGAGAAATCGCTCGCATGCTCGGCGGCAACGCCGATTCGGCTGCCACCCTGGCCCACGCCACCGAAATGATCCGCAACGCCCATGTCACACCCGTCTCAGTTTGAATCCGATGGCCCACAACAGCTTGTGATGATCACAGGCATGTCGGGCTCGGGCAAATCGGTGGCGCTCAACGCGCTGGAAGACGCAGGCTACTACTGCGTGGACAACCTGCCGCCAGAGTTGCTCACCGATTTCATCTCGGTAGAGCGCGATCACCATGTACCCAAAATGGCGGCATCGGTGGACGCGCGCAGCCTTTCAAGCCTGCCCGCCCTGCCACAGCTGCTTCGCCAAATTTCTGCCAGTGGTGTGGAAGTCAAACTCGTGTTTTTGGATGCGAGCGACGAAACCCTGATGCACCGCTTTTCCGAGACGCGGCGCAGGCATCCGCTTTCCACGCCGGAGCTGGAGCACCATGTGGCGCTTGCCAAGGCCATCAGCGTGGAGCGCGAATTGCTGCAAGATTTGCGCGATTTGGCCTATGTGCTCGACACAAGCCTCTTGCGCACCACTCAGCTTCAAGCCGCCATCCGCGCCCTGGTTGCCGCGCCGAATTCTGCGCTCACGCTCGTGTTTCAGTCTTTCGGATTCAAGCGCGGCGTGCCCACCGACGCCGACTTCGTGTTCGACGTGCGCATGCTGCCAAACCCTTACTACGAGCGCGAGCTGCGCCCCTTAACAGGCATCGACGCACCGGTCGCGGAATACCTCGCATCCAAGGCTCCTGTGCAGCAAATGTTTGATGACATCAAAGACTTCTTGGAGCGCTGGTTGCCGCAGTTGCACAACGACCAACGCGCCTATGTGACGGTTGCGATTGGCTGCACCGGTGGGCAGCATCGCTCGGTGTATTTGGTGGAGCGTCTCACCGAGCACTTTTCCCGCACCTGGCGACCGATCAAACGCCATCGCGAAGTGGCGGTGGCCGATTTCGCGCTCACGCGCTGGTAGTCGGCGCGAAGCTCAAGCTGGCAGGGCTTCTCGGAGCGCGTTCAAGCAAAGCTGCACGGCGGTGGGCAAGCCAACTTGGGGCAGCTCTGCCCAAGTGAACCAGCGGCCAACAGCCGAGTACTCGATGGATTTTGCGTCATGGGTCGCGTTGCACCACACCGGGCGCAAATGCAGGTCTTTGTGCGTAAGCACATGCTTGAAGCTGGGTAAATCTTGCCAATGCACGTCTGAGACAGCGTCCAAGGCCGCACCCACAGGCGCATCCAAACCCAAGACCTGAATGGTCGGTGCGTGCAGGCCCGCCCAGATCCCAGAGTCAGGGCGCGGTGCAAGCCACACCTGCCATTCACCGAGCGGCGAGCGTCGGGTGCAGAACTTCAAGACCCAGCGCTCTGCGCTTCGCTTCAATCGCTTGGTTTTCAGCGGCAGCACAGCGGGGTCAGCGTGCAACGCTCGCGCGCCACACTGCACCAGAAATGGACACGAGTCGCAGCGCGGTGCCTTCGGTGTGCAAACCGTGGCACCGAGATCCATCAAGCCTTGCGTGTAGCGGGGCATGGATGATCTGCGCGGCAATTGCGCCACAGCCTGCGCAGCCAGCGCATGCAGCGCCTTCAGATTTGCGCCCGCCGAGAGGTCGCCGGCAAAACCCAGCACACGCGCCAACACCCGCTGCACATTGCCATCAAAAATCGACACGCGCTCATCGAAGCAAAACGCAGCGATGGCCGCTGCCGTGGATGGGCCGATGCCAGGCAGTTCAGCCAGTTGCACCGCAGTGCGCGGAAAGCGCCCTCTGTACTCGCCAATCACCCGCTTCGCACATTCGTGCAAGTTGCGAGCGCGGCTGTAGTAGCCCAAACCCGACCAGAGCGCGAGCACATCGTCCTGCGAGGCTTGAGCCAAATCCGCCAGCTTCGGAAATCGCCGCAAAAACGCGTGGTACCGCTCCACCACGGTCACCACTTGCGTTTGCTGCAGCATCACCTCGGAAAGCCACACACGGTAAGGATCGCGCTCGCCCTGCCAGGGCAGACCGCGCCTGCCGTGCCAGGCTTGCCAAGCAATCAGCGAGCTGCCGAACTCGGGCAGCGGAAAGTGGTGCGTTGGGGCCGACCGAGTGGTGTCGCCAACTCGGCCCGCAGGGTTCGCCGCCGACACGCCTGCCCGAGCCTAGTGCGCGGCTGCGAGCGAAGGCGCTTGAGGCTGCCCGGTCCGAGAGTCTTGCAGCAGCGCAGCCGCGCGCTCCTGCAGCGTGCGCTCAATCGAATCCAGATCGTTCATCGCACGATCCATTTGCTCGATGCGCCCGTCCAGGCCCACGGCCGCCCCTTGAATCCGGTCAATGGCATCGATGCGCTTTTCAAACGCTTTGCGGCGCTCACGCAGTTGCGTATCCAACTGCGCGGCCGCCGACTTGTTCCAAAGCTCCAGCTCGCTTTGCGCAGACTCAAACACCACGCGC
>JAAFHN010000314.1 GCA_013298415.1 Comamonadaceae bacterium | reverse complement strand
GGAATCTCGAAAACCGCTTCACCGGTTGGACCGACGTGGACTTGACACCGCTTGGCCTGGAGCAAGCCAAACAAGCAGGGCGCACGCTCAAAACCGAGGGCTACGAATTCGATGTGGCCTACGTGAGCATGCTCAAGCGCGCCACCCGCACGCTCTGGCATGTGCTCGATGAAATGGATCGCACCTGGGTGCCGGTGCTCAAGCACTGGCGTTTGAACGAACGCCACTACGGCGCGCTGCAGGGCCTGAACAAATCCGACATGGCCAAGCAATACGGCGAAGCCCAAGTGCTGCAATGGCGCAGGAGCTACGACACGCCGCCGCCCGCGCTTGAGCCAACCGACCCCAGAAGCGAGCGCAGCGATGTGCGCTACGCCAAGCTGAACGCCGAGGATGTGCCGCTCACCGAGTGCTTGAAAGACACCGTGGCGCGGGTGATGCCACTGTGGAATGACTCCATGGCCCCCGCCATTCGAGCGGGCAAACGCATTGTGGTGGCTGCGCACGGCAATTCGATTCGCGCGCTGGTCAAATACCTTGATGGCATTTCGGACTCAGACATCGTGGGCCTGAACATTCCGAACGGCACACCGCTTGTGTATGAGTTGGATGCGGATTTGAAGCCGATTCGCCACTACTACGCAGGCGACCAAGAAGCAGCGGCCAAGGCGGCTGCGGCAGTGGCAGCGCAAGGCAAAGCTTGAACTTCCGCACAGCCCTGTCACTCCCAGGCCTTACGCCCACAGCGCAATCTGTGTATATTGGATCGCAATCAGACCTGATCGAGGCAATTTTTCATGCGCCAGTTATCTAAACCCATCGGCTGGATCGCGCTTGGCGCGATTGCGGGCGCATTGGCTACCGTGGGCGCGCAAGCTGTGGCTCGCGGCCCACTGTCGCCGATTCCTTACGAGCACATCCGCCAAATCGCCGAGGTGTTTGGGCTGGCCAAAGCGGCCTATGTGGAGCCCATTGACGAGAAAAAAGTGCTCGAAGGCGCAATCAAAGGCATGGTGGAAAGCCTGGATCCGCACAGCACCTACTTGGCTGGCAACACGCTCAAAGAGTTCCGAGAAGGCGTTTCTGGCAAGTTCGTGGGCCTGGGCATTCAGATCGAGATGCAAGACGGCTTGGTGCGCGTAGTCGCCCCCATCGAAGGGTCTCCCGCCGAGCGCGCAGGCATGAAAACCGGCGACTTGATCACACGGATCGACGACGCGCAAGTGAAAGGTCTGAGCATCGATCAAGCCATCAAACGCATGCGCGGCCAGCCCGACACGAAGGTCACGCTCACCGTGTTCCGTAGAGATGAAAACCGCAGCTTTCCGCTGACCATCACGCGCGCTGAAATCACGCAAAAATCCGTGCGCAGCAAAAACGTGGAGCCTGGGTTCGGCTGGATTCGCCTGAGCCAATTCCAAGAAGGCACGGCAGCAGAAACGGCAAACGCCGTGCGCGATCTCCTCAAAGCCGATCCCAGCCTGAAAGGCTTGGTGCTGGATTTGCGCAGCAATCCCGGCGGCTTGCTCGATTCGGCCCAGGGCGTGCTCAGCCTCTTCTTGCCTGAGGGTTCTACTGCCGTCACGACGGACGGCCAATTGCCGCAGAGCAAATCCACGGTCAAGGTCGAAGCCAATGCGATTCGCGACCCGGCCAATCCCAATCGCCGCCTGCCCGGCGCGCTTGCTGGCCTGCCGCCGCAGTTGCGCGGCATCCAAGTGGCAGTGCTGGTGGACGGCGGCTCGGCCTCGGCCAGCGAAATCGTGGCAGGCGCCATCCAAGACGCCAAGCGCGGCGTGGTGATGGGCGCGCAGACTTTTGGCAAGGGCTCGGTGCAAACCCTGCATCAGCTCTCGGCCGACGCGGCATTGAAGCTCACCACCTCGCGCTACTTCACGCCGAGCGGCCGATCCATCCAAGCCAAAGGCATCATGCCCGACGTGCTGGTGGACGACATGGAAAACGGCAATCCCTATGCCATCTTGCGCATGCGCGAGGCCGACTACGACAAGCACCTGGCCGAAAAATCTGGCACAGAAGGCAAAGACGACAGCCTGGAAAAAGCGCGCGAAGCTGCCCGCAAACAGTGGGACGAAGAAATGCGCAAACCCGCTGCCGAGCGCTCGCGCCCTCCCGAGTGGGGTTCAGAAAAAGACTTCGCCCTGCGCCAAGCTTTGAACCAGCTCAAAGGTCAGCCGGTGGTGGTGAGCAAGGTGCTCAAAGAGCGCAAAGACGAGCCGAAGTCAGAATAAGTTTCTGCCGGTTCGCACTGCGTGGACTTCTCCGACGCGCAACTCTCGCGCTACTCGCGCCACATCCTGCTGGATGGTATTGGCATCGAGGGCCAGCAGGCGCTTGCGCGTTCACGCGTGCTCGTGATCGGTGCAGGCGGCCTGGGCTGTCCGGTGGCGCTTTATTTGGCGGCAAGTGGCGTGGGCTGCATCACGCTGGTGGATCACGACACGGTAGACCTGACGAACCTTCAGCGTCAAATCGGCCACAGCACCGAGCGCGTGGGCGAGTTGAAGGTGGAGTCGCTGCGCAAAGCTTGTTTGGCGCTGAATCCTGAGGTGGAGATCGCTGCTGTTGCGCAGCGGGCGGATGCTGCCTTGCTGGATGAACTTGTACCCAAGGCCGATGTGGTGGTGGACTGCACAGATAACTTCCGCACCCGCCACGCCATCAACGCCGCCTGCGTGAAGCACCGCGTGCCGCTGGTCAGCGGTGCTGCGGTGCAGATGGATGCCCAACTGAGCGTGTTCGATCCGCGCGATCCAAGCTCACCCTGCTACGCCTGCGCCTTCGAGCCGCTGGCTGAAGGCGACGAGTCGGTGGATCAAGCCTGCGCCACGATGGGCGTGCTCGCGCCGCTGGTCGGCATGGTTGGCAGCATGCAAGCCGCGCAAGTGCTTGCTCTGATCACAGGCTGCGCCAAGCCGCTGGTCGGAAGCCTTTTGATGTGGGACGCGCAGACTTTTGAGATGCAGCGCATGAAGCTCGCCAAGCGCGCCGATTGCCAGATTTGCGCTCAGCCGGTCGCGAACTGAATTTCTGCGCTTGGGGTGACTTTGATGGCCGGGCGAGCCGAACTCGACTCTCGTTTCACCGCCAGATTCGGCAGCAGCCAGTTGAGGTGCGTCTTGATTTGAGCGGCGCTCAGGGTGGGGCGGTCTTTGGTGAGGTGGGCGTCGGCAACGAGCGTGACTGCATAGTCGTGGCTGGCTGCGCTGCGCACGGTGGTGTCCACGCAAAACTCGCTGGCCCAGCCGCAAACGACCACGTGATCCACCCCGCGCTGGCGCAGTTGCACGTCCAAATCCGTGTGATGAAAGGCATCGCTGCTTTGCTTGTGCAGCACCCAATCGCCCGGTTGCGGCGCAATTGTTTCGAGCCACTGCCACGTCGCCGAGCCGCGCTCCCAAGCGCCACCGGGTTCGTTGTGCTGCACCCAAACCACCGGCGCGCCTGTTGCCTTGGCCCGAGCGATCAGTCCCGAAATCCGCGCCATCACCGCATCGAACTCTGGTGGCGGCTCGGGCTGCAGGATGGCTTGCTGAAGGTCAATGATGAGGAGGGCGGAGGGCATGGACCTTAGGGGAAGTTTTACAGGAGATCCGGAGACAAGGAAGAGAAAAAGAAGTACAAAAATGATAGCTAAGAAGTCTTATTTCACATGGACAGAGGAAGAGAACAATCAAAATTCTGGGCTGTTTCTTCCTTAACTCCTGTGAAATCGGTTCCCTAAATCAGCTCCTCAACCCCCTCCACCCGCACCGCGCACGCTTTGAACTCGGGGATTTTGGCAATGGGATCCAGGGCGGGGTTGGTGAGGAGGTTGGCCGCGGCTTCTTCAAACGCGAAGGGCATGAAGACGCTGCCGAGCTGCACGCCGGGGTCGATGCGCACTTGGGCTTGAATGCTGCCTCGGCGGGTGGCGAGCTTTGCGGGGCTTCCTGCTTGCAAGCCCAGCCGCGCTGCGTCATGTGGGTGAACGCTCACTGTGGCCGCAGGCTCGATGGCATCGAGCTTGGATGCCCTTCGCGTCATGCTGCCGGTGTGCCAATGCTCAAGCAGGCGGCCGGTGATGAGGGTGAGCGGATAGTCGGCATCGGGCTTTTCTGCTGCGCCTTGGTAGGCGGCAGG
>JAAFHN010000590.1 GCA_013298415.1 Comamonadaceae bacterium | reverse complement strand
ATTCGACCACCGTGTGGCCTTTGCTGGCGTAGAAATCGAGGAAGGATTTGCGGATGTCGGAGAGTGATTTGGGAGCAGTACGCATCTTCGGCTGTTCAGTCAAATTGGAAAAGTTTGACCTGCGCGCGTTCAGCGCAGGGTTTCAGTCGTTCGTCCAGCGTCGCCAAGGGCAGGCGCAGTCGCTGGCACAGGTCGAGATAGACCGAATCGTAAGCAGACGCGCCGCATTGCCGGGACAACTCGGTGAGCGTCAACGCATCGGGCAAGATCGCGTCGGTGCGGAGGTCGAATGCGCTCAGCTGGGCGACCACCTCTTGTGGCGTAGCCTTGAGCCGCTTTTGCTGCGCGCCTTTGCGCAACATGGCAGCCAGCTCCACGTGCCACAGGCCGGGAACCACGGCTACCAAAGCGGGCATGCGCTGGAGCAGAGCCACAGCAAACGCGCTGCCCGGCATGGCCTCTTCGCCAGAAAACACCCAGTGCGCGGCAACGGAACAATCCAGCACAAAGCTGGGCCGCACGGCCAAAGCAGTGGCGTTCAATACCGCCGCCCGTCTTCGATCAGGCTTCGCATGGTCTCGCCCGGTGCCAGCCGGGCCAGTTTGCGATGCGCCATGAGCCAATCGATGGCTTCGCGCCGCCGCGCAAGCGTGGCATCGCTGGCCAAGTCTTGCGCTGTCACGGGCACGATCTTCGCCACCGGCTTGTTGTGCCGCGTGATGATGACTTCTTCGCCTGCTTCCGCGCGCGCCACCACTTCGCTGAAATGCGTTTTGGCTTCAAAAAGACCCATCGCTTCCATGTGGCACCTCAAAAGTTGGTTGAATCAACCAGATTTTAGCCGGGGCGCGTGGGTGACAGCGCTGCGGGCCGTGTTTCGGTAGCCTCCGCGACATAGGAGACCCCGCATGACCGCACTATCGATTCCCAGCCTCAAAGGCAAAGTGAGCGACGCCGAATGGCAACTTCGCGTGGATTTGGCCGCCGCCTACCGCCTCGTGGCCCTCTACGGTTGGAGCGATTTGGTGTTCACCCACATCTCGGCGCGCATTCCTGGGCCAGAGCATCATTTCCTCATCAATCCCTATGGCTTGATGTTCGACGAAATCACCGCCAGCAGCTTAGTGAAGGTGGACATGGCTTGCAACAAGCTGCATGACACGCCCTTCCCCGTGAACCCTGCGGGCTTCACCATCCACAGCTGCATTCACGCGGCCCGTGAAGACGTGGTTTGCGTACTCCACACCCACAGCCGGGCAGGCGTGGCGGTGAGCGCGCAAGCTGCGGGCGTTTTGGCCATCAGCCAACAGTCCACCATCGTGCGATCCAGCTTGGGCTACCACGGCTACGAAGGCATCGCGCTCAGAGCCGACGAGCAGCCGCGCTTACAGGCCAACTTAGGAACCAACACATTTCTGATGCTGCGCAATCATGGCCTGCTCACGGTCGGCGCGAGCGTAGCCGATGCGTGGCTCAACATGTACGTGTTTGAAAACACCTGCCGCATTCAGATTGACGCAATGTCGGGCGGCGGGGCGGTCACAGAAGTCGCGCCAGAAGTACAAGCCTTCAACAGCATGGCTTTGAAAACCGTGACCGCAGGCCAAGGCGCCCAAATCGCCTGGCCCGCCCTGATTCGGCGGCTGGATAGGGTGGATCCGAGCTATCGGGAGTGAATGCTTTTGCTACGCAATACGTAGCAAATAAGTCAATGAAATCGGTGACAGTCCGGCGAAACCAATTGAAAACCGATCAAAAAACACCCTGAAACAGTCTTGAAACTGCGCCAAGACTAGCCGCGCCTGGCCAGCCAGTAGCCCGGATCTCTGGCTTGCGCTGCGACCGCGTAGATTTGAGGGCCGAGTGCAGCGTCTTCCTCATAGAAAACGGTGTAGTGAAAGCGATCAAGGTGGTACAGACGCATACCGAACAAGCTGTGTGGCCCACGTCGCGGGTTGTCGATCAGCGGCGCCACGACTCGCTCGTACTCCAGCAAAAACGCTTGCGCAATGGCCGGTGTGGCGTGCTCAGCCAAATACAGCGCGGCCTCTTCGAGCTCAGCAAGCGCTTCCGGATGAATCCAGTGGGTCACACCAGTTTGGCGCGGATACCCGCAATTGCGGCATCACCGGCGACCATGGCCCCGGTACCCGCACGCACATCGTTTCTGCGCCTGACTGCCAGCTGGGCCCAGGCATGCTGCGCACTGGATTTCGGCTGAAGGCTGGCCAAGACGACTTCCACCAGCGCCGCGCGATCCGCTTCGGGCAGGGTCAGAACTCTTTCTTGCAGTTCAAAAACGGTGTCGGACATGGAGACTCCTTGATGCGCTGCCCCAAAGAATGCCACACAAGAGCCACAGCCGCACCGAG
>JAAFHN010000206.1 GCA_013298415.1 Comamonadaceae bacterium | reverse complement strand
CAGCCCAAAGATCGCGTGCTGCTCGCCGATGGACGCAGCGTGGCCGATGCGATGGCACTGCGCGAATCCATCCGTGCCAGCGCCGAAAAATCTCAAGAGTGGGTGGTGGAGCGGGCCGGTTCGCGCCTGGTGCTGAACATCACGCCCGCAAAAATCACGCCTTCTGGCGATGCGCCCAGCTTCGGCCGCATCGGTGCGGTGGTGGGCGCGATGCCTGAGACTTTGCACGTGAGCCACGGCTTTTTTGCGGGTTTGGGTCAGGGCTTCAGCCGCACGCTCGACACAGCATGGCTCAGCTTGAAGCTCTTGGGCAAGATGCTGATTGGCGAGGCTTCGCTCAAAAATTTAAGCGGCCCAATCACGATTGCCGACTACGCAGGCAAGTCAGCGCAGCTGGGCCTCGTGGCGCTCCTGGGCTTCATGGCCATGGTGAGCGTGAGCCTGGGTGTGCTCAATCTGCTGCCGCTCCCGGTGCTTGACGGTGGGCACCTCCTGTATTATTTGTGGGAGGGCATCGTCGGCAAACCCGTTTCTGAGCTCTGGCAACAACGCTTTCAGCAAGGCGGCATTGCCGTGTTGCTGCTGATGATGTCGGTCGCCCTCTTCAACGATGTGTCGCGCCTCGTGGGCTGACCGCTAACCAAAATCATGATGTTTCCCAATTCTTTTTTGTTTGAACGCGCAGGAAAAAGCGCGATGGTGGCCGCTGCGGCGATCACATGCGCTGCCAGCGCCTACGCCCAAAGCGGCTTCAACGTGGCCGACATCCGCGTGGAAGGCTTACAGCGCGTAGAGCCCGGCACAGTGTTTGCCACGCTGCCTTTTCGCGTGGGCGACACCTACAACGACGACCGAGGCGCCGGCGCCATTCGCGCCCTCTTTGCGCTTGGCCTTTTCACCGATGTGCGGCTAGAAACGCGCGGCTCCATCGTGACCGTGATCGTGCAAGAGCGGCCCACCATTGCCGAGGTGGATTTCGCAGGCGTGAAAGAGTTTGACAAAGACACGCTGCGCAAATCGCTGAAAGACGTGGGCTTGTCAGACGGCCGCCCCTACGACAAAGCCTTGGTGGACAAAGCCGAGCAAGAGTTGAAGCGCCAATACATCAGCCGCAGCCTCTATGGCGCGGAAGTGGTCACCACCGTCACGCCGATTGAGCGCAACCGCGTGAACCTGAGCTTTTCGGTGGTGGAGGGTGAAGTGGCCAAGATCAAGGCCATCAACATCGTGGGAAACCAGGCATTTTCCTCGGGCACCTTGCGCGATCAGTTTGAACTGAACACAGGCGGCTACCTGAGCTGGTACACCAAAGACGACCGCTACTCCCGCGCCAAACTAAATGCCGATTTGGAAAGCGTGCGCGCTTACTACTTGCAGCGTGGCTACCTGGAAATGAAGATCGATTCCACGCAAGTGGCGATCTCGCCTGACAAGCAAGACATCTCGATCACGATCAACATCAACGAAGGCCAGCGCTACGTGGTGTCTGAAGTGAAGCTGGAAGGCAACTACCTCGGCAAAGACGATACGTTCAAATCGCTGATCGCCATCCGGCCCGGCGAGGGCTACAACGCCGATCTCGTGACGCGCACATCCAAGGCCTTCACGGATTACTTCGCCACCTTTGGCTACGCTTTTGCCCAAATCGAGCCCCGCCCTGAGATTGATCGCGTGAACAACCGCGTCACCTTTTCGATGCGCGCGGATCCGGGTCGCCGCGCCTACGTGCGCCGCATTTTGGTGAGCGGCAATTCCCGCACCCGCGATGAAGTGATCCGCCGCGAATTCCGGCAGTTTGAAAGCTCGTGGTACGACGGCGACAAAATCAAACTCTCGCGTGACCGCGTGGATCGCCTGGGCTACTTCAAAGACGTGAACATCGAAACCCAAGATGTGCCCGGCTCGCCCGACCAGGTGGACATCGTGATCACGGTCACCGAAAAGCCCACAGGCAACTTCACCGTGGGCGCAGGCTTTTCGAGTGCCGAGCGCTTGAGCTTTCAAACCAGCATCAAGCAAGACAACGTCTTTGGTTCAGGCAACTATTTGGGTTTTGACCTGAACACGAGCCGCACCGCACGGGTGTTTTCGCTCTCTACGGTGGATCCGTATTTCACCAAAGACGGCATCTCTCGCGCCATCGATGCGTACTACCGCTCCAATCGCCCACTCAACGACGGCGGCGGCGACTACCAACTCACCACCGCCGGCACCTCGATCCGCTTTGGCGTGCCTTTTGCCGAGTACGACACGGTGTTTTTCGGCTTCGGTGCCGAGCGCATCAAGATCATTCCTGGCAACAACCTGCCTGCGAGCTACTTGGCCTATGCGTACAACGCAGGCTACACGAGCCACACCTACCCTTTCACGGTGGGCTGGGCGCGCGACGACCGCGACAGCTTGACGACACCGAACAAGGGCCGCTTGACGCGCCTGAACGGCGAGCTCGCCGTGATTGGCGATGCCAAGTTCATCCGCACGAGCGGTCAGTACCAAGAGTATTTCCCGCTCACGAAGAAATTCACCGTGGCAGTGAACGCTGAGGTCGGCTTAGGGCAAGGCTTGAGCGGCCAAGCATTCCCCGTGTTTCGCAACCAATACTCAGGTGGCCTGGGCACCGTGCGCGGCTTTGAGCAAAACAGTCTCGGGCCGCGAGACGTGACCGGCTCTTTCGTCGGCGGGCCAAAGAAACTGAATTTCAACGCCGAAGTCCTGATGCCATTGCCCGGTGCAGGCGTGGATAAAACCTTGCGCGTATACGGCTTCATCGATGCGGGCAACGTGTATGGTGAAAACGAAAAGCTCGATTTCCGCACCCTGCGCGCAAGCTACGGCGGAGGGCTCAGCTGGATCTCTCCAGCGGGGCCGCTGCGTTTCGCCTTGGCCAAGCCCATTCGCTCCTTCCCCGGCGATAGAATCCAAAAATTCCAATTCCAAGTGGGTTCGTCGTTCTAAGCCCCTCGCGGTTCGTGCCCAGCGCACGCCCGTGGCATCTGTTTTTGCTCGGTTTTACTTTGAAGAGTTGCACATGTTTGTTCGTTTGATCGCCGCAACGGCCCTGGTTTTGGTATCGGTGGCAGCGCATGCCCAAGAGTTTCGCATCGGCTTTGTGAACACCGAGCGCATCTTCCGCGAGGCCAACACGGCCAAGGCCGCGCAAGCCAAGCTGGAAACCGAGTTTTCCAAGCGCGAGGCAGAGATCGTGGCTTCAGGCAACACCTTGAAGACTGCCGTGGAGCGCTATGAGCGCGAGCGGCCCACGCTGAGTGAATCGCAGCGCGGCACACGCGAGCGCGCGCTGGCCGAGCAAGAGCGCGATGTGCAGCGCAAACGCCGTGAATTCCAAGAAGACTTGAACGCCCGCAAAAATGAAGAGCTGCAAGCTGTGCTCGAGCGCGCCAATCGCATGGTGCGCACCGTGGCAGAAGCCGAGAAATACGACTTGGTGCTGCAAGAAGCTGTGTACATCGCGCCCAAGCACGACATCACCGAAAAAGTGATTGCCGCGCTGAACGCAGCGAAGTAAGCGGCGTCGCTTTTCGCATCGGCGGCGAGGCCCAAAGATGCCATGCTGGCGCTGAACACCTCGCCCATCCAAATCGTGGCCGCCTTGGGCGGCCATTTGCATTGCGGCGAGCAGGGCAGCCAGCAGGCAGCGATCGCCAAAATCGCCCCCATCGAAACGGCAGGCGCAACCGACATTTGCTTTTTGGCCCACGCTAAATATGCCAAGCACTTGGACAGCACCCAAGCAGGCTGCGTGATCCTTTTGCCCGAGCTGCTCGCCCGTGCACAAGCTGCGCTGCCCGGTGCAGCCTTCATCACCACGGCTGACGCCTATCGCTACTACGCCAAACTGAGCCAGTGGTGGGCGGCGCAAACCATGCCCAAACCTGAGCCAGGCGTTCACGCCAGTGCCGTGGTGGACGCCAGTGCAAGCATTCACGCCAGCGCCCGAGTTGGCCCGCTGTGCGTGATCGGCGCACGTGCCAGCGTGGGCGCGGGCAGCGAGCTGCGCGCGCGCGTCACCCTCGAAGCCGATTGCCACGTGGGCGAGCGCTGCTTGATCCATTCTGGCGTGGTGATCGGCGCAGATGGTTTTGGTTTTGCACCAACGCCTGAGAAGCACTGGGAAAAAATCGCTCAGCTCGGCGGCGTGCGCATTGGCAACGATGTGGAAATTGGTGCCAACAGCTGCATTGATCGCGGCGCGCTGGCCGACACGGTGCTGGAAGACGGCGTGAAGCTCGACAACCTCGTGCAAATCGGCCACAACGTGCGGGTGGGCGCACACAGCGCGATGGCTGGCTGCGCCGGTGTGGCGGGCAGCGCAACGATAGGCAAGCACTGCACCATTGGCGGCGGCGCGGTGGTGCTGGGCCACCTCAGTTTGGCCGATCATGTGCACATCTCAGCCAGCACCACCGTGATGCGCAGCATTGCCGAGCCAGGCCTTTACAGCGGCATTTTCCCGATCGATGCCAATGCCGATTGGGAGCGCAACGCGGTCGTTGTGCGGCGGCTTGGCGATTTGCGCTCACGCATCCAAACCTTAGAGAAAAACACCAAAAGCGAGTGAACATGGACATCCACCACATCCTCAAGCAACTGCCGCACCGTTACCCGATCCTGCTCGTGGATCGGGTGCTGGAGATCGAAAAAGGCAAGCGCATCTTGGCGCTGAAAAACGTGAGCATCAACGAGCCTTACTTCATGGGCCACTTCCCGCATCGGCCCGTGATGCCGGGGGTGCTGATGCTGGAAGCGATGGCGCAAGCCGCCGCGCTTTTGGCGTTTGACGCGCTGGAGAAAGCACCCGACGACAAGCAGGTCTATTACTTCGCAGGCATCGACGGGGCACGCTTCAAGCGCCCTGTGGAGCCAGGCGATCAGCTTTTGCTGGATGTGAGCTTGCTCCGCATGAAGGCGGGCATCTTCAAATTCAAAGGTACCACCCGAGTGGGCGAAGCTGTGGCGTGCGAAGCCGAATTGACTTGTGCCATGCGCAACATCGAAGCTTGAGCCCATCAGCATGACAGCAGTACCCATTCATCCCACTGCGGTGATCGATCCCGCCGCGCAAATCGACTCAAGCGCGAGCATCGGGCCCTACACAGTGGTGGGCCCCCACGTGAAAATCGGCGCGCACACGCGAGTCGGTGCGCATTGCGTGATCGAAGGCCACACCACGATTGGCGAGCACAACCAGATTTTTCAGTTCAATTCGCTGGGTGCGGTGCCGCAAGACAAAAAGTACGCAGGCGAACCCTGCGAGCTGCGCATCGGCAACCACAACACCATCCGCGAGTTTTGCACCTTCAACATCGGTTCACCTGGTGACAAGGGCGTGACCAGCGTGGGCGACCACAACTGGATCATGGCCTACGTGCATTTGGCCCACGATTGCGAGGTGGGCAACCACACCACCTTCGCCAACAACTCGCAGCTCGCAGGCCACGTGCATGTGGGCGATTGGGCGATCCTGGGCGGCTTCACCGTGGTGCACCAATTTGTGCGCTTGGGCGCGCATGCGTTCACAGCCATGTGCTCGCTGCTCTTTGCCGATGTGCCGCCCTTCATGACGGTGCAGGGCCAGCCCGC
>JAAFHN010000525.1 GCA_013298415.1 Comamonadaceae bacterium | reverse complement strand
CGAAAAAGCCATCTACAACTACGTCAAAGCCGTGGGCAAGGGCCTGTCCAAAATCATGTCCAAGATGGGCATCAGCACCTACATGAGCTACTGCGGTGCGCAGATTTTTGAAGCCGTGGGCATCAACCGCGAAACGATTGACAAGTACTTCACCGGCACAGCGAGCCAAGTGGAAGGCATTGGCGTGTTTGAAATCGCCGAAGAGGCCTTGCGCATGCACACGGCAGCGTTTGGCGACGACCCGGTGCTGGCCAACATGCTCGATACCGGCGGCGAATACGCCTGGCGCGTGCGCGGCGAAGCCCACATGTGGAGCCCCGATGCGATTGCCAAATTGCAGCACTCCACCCGCTCCAACAACTTCAACACCTACAAAGAGTACGCCCAGCTCATCAACGACCAAAGCCGGCAACACATGACGCTGCGTGGCTTGTTTGAATTCAAGGTTGATCCCGCCAAAGCAATTCCTGTCGATCAGGTGGAATCAGCGGCAGACATCGTGAAGCGCTTTGCCACGGGGGCCATGTCGCTCGGCTCGATCTCCACCGAAGCGCATGCCACGCTTGCGATTGCCATGAACCGCATCGGTGGCAAGAGCAACACCGGCGAAGGCGGCGAAGACCCAGCCCGCTACCGCAACGAATTCAAAGGCATTGCCGTGAAAACCGGCGATACGCTCGCCTCGGTGATTGGCGAAGACCGCGTGGAAGCCAAAGTGGATTTGAAGGCGGGCGACAGCCTGCGCAGCAAGATCAAGCAAGTGGCTTCAGGCCGATTTGGCGTGACTGCTGAGTACTTGCAAAGCGCCGATCAAATCCAGATCAAGATGGCCCAAGGGGCCAAGCCCGGTGAGGGCGGCCAGCTACCAGGCGGCAAGGTGAGCGAGTACATCGGCTTTTTGCGCTACTCCGTGCCCGGCGTGGGCCTCATTTCTCCGCCGCCGCACCACGACATTTATTCGATTGAAGATCTTGCGCAACTGATCCACGACCTGAAAAACGTGGCCCCGCACGCGAGCATCAGCGTGAAGCTGGTCAGCGAAGTGGGCGTGGGCACGGTGGCTACGGGTGTGACCAAGTGCAAGGCCGATCACGTGGTGATCGCAGGCCACGATGGCGGCACGGGCGCGTCGCCTTGGAGCAGCATCAAACATGCAGGCAGCCCTTGGGAAATCGGCTTGGCTGAAACGCAGCAAACCCTTGTCTTGAACCGCCTGCGCGGAAGAATCCGCGTGCAGGCCGATGGCCAAATGAAAACCGGTCGTGATGTGGTGATTGGCGCGCTTTTGGGTGCCGATGAATTCGGCTTTGCCACCGCGCCGCTGGTGGTGGAAGGCTGCATCATGATGCGCAAATGCCACCTGAACACCTGCCCCGTAGGCGTGGCCACGCAAGACCCGGTGCTGCGCCAAAAATTCAGCGGCAAGCCTGAGCATGTGGTGAACTACTTCTTCTTCGTCGCCGAAGAAGTGCGCCAAATCATGGCGCAGCTCGGCATTGCCAAGTTTGACGAACTTGTGGGCCGCAGCGACTTGCTCGATACAGCCCAGGGCGTGAGCCACTGGAAGGCGCAGGGCCTGGATTTCAGCCGCTTGTTTGCGCGGCCTGTGGTGCCCGCAGACGTGGCCCGCCGCCACACCGATGTGCAGGACCACGGCCTTGACCGCGCGCTCGACAACTTGCTGATCGAGCGCTGCAAGCCCGCGATTGAGCGTGGCGAGCGCGTGAGCTTCATCGAGCAAACGCGCAACGTGAACCGCTCCGTGGGTGCCATGCTCTCGGGCGCGCTCACCAAGGCGCACCCCGAAGGCTTGCCCGATGAAACCGTGCGCATCCAGCTCGAAGGCACGGGCGGCCAGAGCTTTGGCGCATTCTTGGCGCGCGGCATCACGCTGTATTTGATTGGCGACGCGAACGACTACACCGGCAAAGGCCTTTCCGGCGGGCGCGTGGTGGTGCGGCCGAGCATTGATTTCCGTGGCGTTGCGGCGCGCAACATCATCGTGGGCAACACGGTGCTCTACGGTGCAACTTCAGGTGAAGCCTTCTTTGCGGGCGTTGCAGGCGAGCGCTTTGCCGTGCGCTTGAGCGGAGCCACGGCGGTGGTGGAGGGCACGGGTGACCACGGCTGCGAATACATGACGGGCGGCACGGTTGCCGTGCTTGGCCTCACGGGCCGCAACTTCGCTGCTGGCATGAGCGGCGGCATCGCCTACGTGTTTGATGAAGACGGCGAATTTTCGAAGCGCTGCAACACGGCGATGGTGGCCTTGGAGCCGGTGCTCACCACGTCTGAGCAAGAAAAGTCAGTGCCGAAGGCCTTGTGGCACAAAAGTCAGAGCGACGAAACTCTGTTGCGTCGCCTGCTCGACGACCACAACCGCTGGACCGGCAGCCGCAGAGCCCGGGAGTTGCTCGACGATTGGGAAAAAGCCCGCGCCAAGTTCGTGAAAGTCTTCCCCACCGAATACAAGCGCGCTCTGGGCGAAATTGCTGCTAAATCGGCATCCAAACCAACCGATTTGAAGCCAAACAAGCCCTCTGTCCATGTGAAATCAACATCCGATGCTGCGAAAAAAGTAGCAACTGGTGTGGCGGCCAAGTAGGGCGCGTGCGTAAGCTTTCCGCTCCGTTCGCCTTGAGCTTCGTCGTTGGGCTGCAGGGGCTTCGACAAGCTCAGCCCGAACGGGAAATTTGATCAGCC
>JAAFHN010000308.1 GCA_013298415.1 Comamonadaceae bacterium | reverse complement strand
CATCTGCTACGCCGTGGGTGAAGGCGCGGTGCGCGCCGCGAATGTGAGCGACCTGACCAGGCCTCTGGCGACCGTGAACTTGGTGAGGTAACTCAGGCAAGCTCTGCAGGCCTTGCCTCAGAGCTTCAGATCTGCAACCAAGCTGAGCAGGGTAGGCTCTGCAATGCTCACGTGCGCAGGGTAGTTCGTGTGGTCACAGCCCAGCTTGGCGGCAGCGCCTGCTTGGAGGGCCTGAATTTGCGATGCATTGAATTCAAAACGAACGAAATGCACGGCTGACGTTTTTTCGTCGGTTTCGCGATCCAGATCTTCATCTGCAATCGCGTAGCTGCGCCCATGGCCTTCTACCTCCACAAACATCCGATCTTCCACGCCGATCAAGCGCGCCAACTCGCGTTTGCGCTCATTCACATCGGGGTATTCGATCATCATCGTGGCTTTGAAATTGCTGCCGCTTGGCATCAATGGCAGGTAAGTATCCATTTCGGATTGAATACCTTCCTCTTCAAATATTTTCTCAATGCGAAGCATCTCCTGAATTTGGTAGCGGATGGTTTGCTCGCTCTCAAACTGAAGGTTGATGTGTTCGCCAAGCTGCACGCTGCGCATCTTGCGGTGCGCCATGAGCTCCAGCTTGTGAGCCTTACGCCACTTGCTGTAAGCCTCCAAGCTCATGAGGCTGTCGATGGTGATGCTGCCGGTCAGTTGCATGGTGTTTGAAGAGGTTGAAAGTGGCATGGAGCATGAATTTGCCTGATTAGGACCATGCCCTCAGCTGCGCCAACCCGTCCGTTCGGGCTGAGCCTGTCGAAGCCCCTGGCGATGCCCAACGACCAAGCTCAGGGCGAACGGGTTTCTATCTGAGGCATGGTCCTAATCAGGTGAATTTGACGTATTTTCAGCTCTCTGTCCTGGTATTCGTTACTTACGATGCTATCTTTTTTGAAACTTCATGCGTCGCTTCAAGCCAGGCCGTAAGCCTCGCGGATCAAGGTGAGCGGGTGCTTTTGCGGCACTTTGCCACCTTCGGGGTGGTGCTTGTTCACATCAAAGCCCTGGGCGATGTGATGCCCACCCAAGGGGCAGTCTGAGCTGATCACATCTGGCGCGCCGCCGTCTTTATGATTGGCCATCGCTTTGAAGAGCGGCTTGCCAATCTTCATCGCCATCGGGTGATATTCCTTTTTCACGCCAAATGTGCCTGCGTGGCCCGAGCAGCGCTCATGTGTGTGAACGCTGGTGCCAGGCACCATCTTCAGCATTTCTTCGGTTTTTTTGCCAATGTTTTGCACCCGGCCGTGGCAGGGAATTTGGTAACTGATCTTGCCGAGTGATTTCGGGAATTCCGTTTTCAACAAACCATCGCGTTTGCGCGCCATCAAATACTCAAATGGGTCAAACATCGCTGCTTTAACCGCCTGCACGTCCGCGTCGTTCGGAAACATCAGCGGAATTTCTTGCTTGAACATCAAGGTGCAGCTGGGCACGGCGCTCAAGATGGCATAGCCCTCGGCGGCGTAACGTTGTAGGACGGGGATGTTGGCTTCTTTGCTTTTGGCCACGCCATCCAAATCGCCGAGTTCTAGCTTGGGCATGCCGCAGCAGGCTTCTTTGCTCACGATCTCGTACGGAATCGCGTTGTGATCCAGCACTTTGAGCAGATCGTGGCCAATGCCGGGCTCGTTGTAATTCACATAGCAAGTGGAAAAGATCACCACTTTGCCGGGCGTTTTCGCGCCATTCACCACCGCGTGCGGCTTGGATTCAGCTGCGCCGCTGCGAAACTTCTTCGTGGCGAGCTTGGGCAGCCATGCGTCTTGGTGCACATCGAGTGCCTTTTCCATCAGCTTGCGCGCCGGCTTGGTGCTGTTGACCGCATTGGCTACTTGCACCACCACGGGGATGCCCGCGAACTGACCATGCACATCGGTGCTGGCCAAAAATTTCTCTGAGGCCTTGACTTCACCCTTTTTGAATTTGATCGCCTTAGCCCGCAGCATGGTGTGCGGAAAGTCCAAGTTCCATTCGTGCGGCGGAACATAAGGGCACTTGGTCAGGTAGCACAGATCGCACATGTAGCACTGATCCACCACCTTCCAGTAGTCCTTTTTGTCTACGCCATCTACCTCCATCGTTTTGCTGTTGTCCACGAGATCAAACAGCGTGGGAAAGGAGCCGCACAGGCTCACGCAGCGGCGGCACCCGTGGCAAATGTCAAACACCCGCTCCATTTCTTTGAAGGTGGCTGCCTCGTCGTAGAACTCGGGATTCAGCCAGTCGAGGGGGTGCCGTGTGGGGGCTTCTAAGCTGCCTTCTCGGGCCATGAAAATTCTCCGGATACTTGGGAAAACGCACAAGATGCGCTTTCCCAAGTTGCCGCACTGCAAAAGCACGGCAAGGCGCGGGAAATCCCGCGCCTGAGCTGATTCAATCCAAGAATCAATCCACCAGCTCGGCCAAGGCCTTCGCATAGCGGTTGGCATGCGAGCGCTCGGCTTTGGCCAGCGTCTCAAACCAGTCGGCTACCTCGTCAAAACCCTCGTCGCGAGCGGTTTTGGCCATGCCAGGGTACATGTCGGTGTACTCGTGGGTTTCGCCAGCCACAGCGGCAGCCAGGTTTTGGCGGCTGGAGCCAATCGGCAAGCCGGTCGCGGGGTCACCGCACTGCTCAAGCCACTCCAGGTGACCGTGCGCGTGGCCGGTTTCACCTTCGGCGGTGGAGCGAAACAGCGCTGCCACGTCGTTTTGGCCTTCCACGTCCGCCTTGTTTGCGAAGTAGAGGTAACGGCGGTTGGCCTGAGACTCGCCAGCAAAGGCGGCCTTCAGGTTTTCTTCAGTCTTTGAGCCTTTGAGTGCGGCCATGACGAATCTCCTACAGGTTGAACAATGTCGCAGTTTTGTCTAGCACAGGGGCCAGCAAACGACAGCCGTAGGTTATCGCCCCTGAGCCCCGTGCGCCAGCCCCTTCCGATGAATGATTGCAATCGGTTCAATTGAGAAGATCTATCTACAGACCTATTTCGATGGTCAAGTTCAATGACGATGTGGATGCACACCTGGACCGGCGCACAGCTTGCGACTGATCGAGCGCTTCCTGCCTGACGGCGTGTAAAAAGTCGAGAAATCGCGCAAGATCAAAGCATGCCAACGCACTCGCCACCACAGCGCGCCCATCAGCGGGCGGCCCCAAACGCAAGCCCAATGATGCGACTTGCGGCGATCCGCGCGCGGACCGAGGGCCTTGCCGCGCCACTGAGTGCAGAGGATTGCCAAGCGCAGTCCATGCCCGATGCCAGCCCTGTGAAATGGCACCTGGCGCACGTCACTTGGTTTTTCGAGACCTTTGTGCTCGAGCGCTTTGAGCCGGGCTTCAAGCCATTTGATCCCGCGTTTCGGGTGCTCTTCAACAGCTACTACAACGCCGTGGGCGACAAACACCCCAGACCGCAGCGCGGGCTGCTGACGCGCCCTAGCTTGGCGCAAGTGATGGCTTTTCGCGCAAACGTGACCGAGCGCGTTCGGGCTTTGCTGGATTCCGCGCCGAACGCAGCGCTGGAACGATTGGTTGAACTCGGCATTCACCACGAGCAGCAGCACCAAGAATTGATCTTGACCGACGTGAAGCACTTGCTCGGCAGCACGGCCGTGCAAGGCGTGTACCGAAGCGCTTGGCCGCTGGCGCCCGTGGCGGCTGTGCCACTCGGCTGGGCCAAGTTTGAGGGCGAGCTCGTGGACGTGGGCCATCCTGGCGAGGGCTTCGGATTCGACAACGAATTCCCACGCCACAAGCACTTCTTGCAGCCCTACGCACTCTCCAACCGACTCGTCACCCACGGCGAATGGGTCGAGTTCATCGCGGCGGGCGGTTACCGCGATCCGCAATGGTGGCTGTCTGCGGGCTGGGACTGGGTGCGCGCCCAAGGCATCGACGCGCCGTTGTATTGGCGCAAATCAAGCGAGGCCAGCCAATCCAGCGCCGACTGGCACACCTTCACGCTCCACGGCGAAGCGCCCATTGACCCGCACACGCCGATTGCGCATGTGAGCTACTTTGAAGCCGATGCGTTTGCCCGCTGGGCTGGCGCGCAAGGCGGCGCGTTCACTGGTGCCAGGTTGCCGACCGAATTTGAGTGGGAAGCGGCCGTTACGCCCCACGCTGCCGCCCACATCGCCCAAGGCAACTGGGCCGAGC